>NZ_JBQQBS010000010.1:0-232509 GCF_052245395.1 Streptomyces sp. 4N124 | reverse complement strand
GGGTTCACCGTCGTACGGGCGCGCTGGACCGCCCCTTCCGCCGCGCTGAAGGTGGCGCAGGAACGGGAGGGGCGGACCTGAGCGTCGGTGTCCGAACCTCAGCCCGGCTCGTCCAGCCGGAACCCCACCTTCAGGCCGACCTGCCAGTGCGCGATCTGCCCCTCCTCGATCTGGCCCCTCACCTGGGTCACCTCGAACCAGTCCAGGTTGTGCAGGGTCTGCGAGGCGCGGGTGATGCCGTTGCGGACGGCCTGGTCGACACCGTCGGGCGAGGTGCCGACGATCTCGGTGACCCGGTAGATGTGGTTGGTCATGCGGGTGCTCCTCTCCGCCGTGACACCTGCGTCACACGTCACTCCACCGTGCCCCAAGGCGCGGCGGAGCGCGACACGTCCGAGCGGCATCAGTTCGTGGCCGCGTAGGACGTGGTGTGGCGCGGCGGCCATGGGCCACCGCGCCACGGAGTGTGCGTCGGGTGTGCGGGATCAGTTCGGTGCTGCTGTTGCCGCCGTGGGGGACACGGCGCGGCCGGTCTGCGGGGAGATCATGCCGGCGCACAGATTGCGGGCGGCCAACCCCTGTGCGATGCGCGGGATCGCGGCGACCGAGTTGGCGGACCAGTCGTGCATGAGGATGACCTGGCCGTTGGTGAGCCGGCCGGCGGCCGCCACGATCGCGTCGGTGCCGGCGCCGTTCCAGTCCTGCGAGTCCACGTCCCAGAGGATCTCCGTGAGCCCGTACTTGGCCTCGACCGCCTTCACCGTCGAGTTGGTCTCGCCGTAGGGCGGGCGGAACAGTTTCGGCGTACCGCCGCCCGCGACGGCGATGGCCTGCTGGGTCCGGGAGATCTCCGAGTCGATCTGGGCCTGGCTGAGCTGGGTCAGGTGCGGGTGGGTGTAGCTGTGGTTGCCGACCCACATGCCCGCGGTGACCTGGGCCTTCACCTGTGCCGGGTTGGCGGCTGCGCGTTGGCCCTCGTTGAACATCGTGGCCCGCAGCCCGTTCTGCCGCAGTGCGTTGAGCAGGGCGGGTGTGGTGCCGGAGGGGCCGTCGTCGAAGGTGAGTCCGACGTATCCGTTGCAGGCGGCGGCCTGCGCCGGAGTGGCGTGGACGGTGAGAGTGCCCGTGGCGGCCAGCGCGACGGCGGCCAGGGTCGTCGTCAGGGGGCGTAACGGGACACCCGGTGTGGTGCTCATCCGGCCACCGTGATGTTGGAGCTCCCGCTGCTCTGGTATCCCTCCGTCGCCATGATCATGTAGTACCTGAAACTGCCGAGGGGCATCCCGGCGCGGCCCCAGGCGTCGAAGTGGTTGCCGGTGGTGATCGTGCCGCCCGTCCGCTTCTGCTGCCGCACGCTCCAGTACTGGTTGAAGGTCCTGGTGCCTTCGACGGAGGGCGCGTTGTACCGCGTCGTCTGGTAGATGTCGTACGTACCGCCGTCGCTGTTGACGGTGCCCTTGTACGTTCCCGTGGGCCGGTAGGTGCCCCAGTTGTCGACGATGTAGTACTCGACGAGCGGACTCGACGTCCATCCGTACAGCGTCAGGTAGGCGTTGCCGGACGGGTTGAAGCTGCCCGAGTAGCTCACGGTCCTGCGCGATCCGTTGCTCCAGCCCTTGCCGGCGACGAAGTTCCCGGTGTTGCGCCAGCTGGTGCTGTAGTTGCCGCCGTTGTTCAGGGTCATGGAGACCGTGCCCTGCGCGTCGGTCCAGAACGAGTAGTAGAAGCCGTTGTTGGTGCCCTCCTGGTTGGTGGTGATGACCGTGGCGGCGCGGGCGGTGCCGGGCAGTGCCAGCGCCGCCGTGGTGCCCAGCAGCAGCCCGCAGGCGGCCCTGCGGTTCATCGGGTGTGCGGATGCGATGTTCATGTGCGGGTTTCCTCCTCGTTGGCCGGGGCCGGGTTTTGGTCCATCAGTGTTGGCCTGTCTCTGTCAAGCGTCAATAGTTTCGGCATTGATCACGAAACATTCGTTGTGTTGTACAGCGGATATCTGCTGATGTGCGCAAAAGAGGGGCAGTGGCCGAGAGTAGACCTTCGAATGTTTCGAAGAAATTCCGGACATAAAAGTGGGGCAGGTGCCCAACACGGCACCTGCCCCAGCTGCGTGGGTGAACGTCAGAACATCAGCGCACCACGCTCAGCGACAGCGCGAACCGGCCCTCGCCGTCCGTCCACCAGTGGGCCAGATCGAGCCCCGCCGCGGACAGCTCGGCGCGCACGCCCTCCTTCCGGAACTTCGCCGACACCTCCGTGCGCAGTTCCTCGCCCACCGCGAAATCGATGGCGAGATCGAGCGCCGGCACCTTCACGGTCTGCGCGGTACGGGAGCGCAGCCGCATCTCGATCCATTCGTTCGCGGTGTCCCAGAGCGCCACGTGCTCGAACGCGTCGGGATCGAAGTCGGCGCCCAACTCACGGTTGACGACGGTCAGTACGTTCTTGTTGAACGCGGCCGTCACCCCGGCCGCGTCGTCGTACGCCCGCACCAGGACCTGCTCGTCCTTGACCAGGTCCGTGCCGAGCAGCAGCGCGTCGCCGGGGGAGAGCAGGGCACGGATCGAGGCGAAGAAGGTCGCACGTTCCGACGGCAGCAGATTGCCGATCGTGCCGCCGAGGAAGGCCAGCAGCCGCGGGCCCGGCGTGTCCGGCAGCTCCACCCGGGCGGTGAAGTCGGCGATCAGCGCGTGCACGCTCAGCCCCGGCCGCTCCTCGATGAGGGCGTGCCCGGCCTGGGTGAGGGCGCTGTCGCTGACGTCGACCGGGATGTACGTGTGCAGGTCGGTGAGCGCGTCGATGAGGTAGCGGGTCTTCTCGGAGGAGCCGGAGCCGAGTTCGACCAGCGTGCGGGCGTGGGTCGCGGCGGCGATCTCATCGGCCCGGGTGATCAGGATCTCCCGTTCGGCGCGCGTCGGGTAGTACTCGGGCAACTCGGTGATTTGCTCGAAGAGTTCGCTGCCGCGGGCGTCGTAGAACCACTTCGGCGGCAGTGTTTTGGGTGTGCGGGTCAGGCCGTGCAGGACGTCGGCGCGCAGGGCGGCCTCGGTGGCGTCCTCGGGCAGGGTGCGGGTGAGGTGGAACGGGCTCACGTACGGGGCTCCTTCGGTGGTGCCGTTGCCAGGTCGCCGGTGGGGTCCTTGAGCGGGGTGAGCAGCACGTCGGTGCGGCTCGCCGTGAGGAGGGTGCGGTCGGGGACCTCCTGCCAGCGCGGGTCGTCGTCGTAGGGCTCGGAGGCCACGACCGTGCCGGGGCCCGGGAGGTACCAGAGGGTGTCGCCCCAGGCCGTCGCGGCGATCGTCGCGCCGTCCGTGAGGAGCAGGTTGAGCCGGGAGCCGGGGGCCGCCGCGGCGACCTCCGTGACCGTGTCGGCGAGCGCCTGGCCCGCGTCGTCGCCGGTGCGCAGCCGGTTCAGCACCAGTGCCCAGACCAGTGCCGAGTCGCAGCGGGCCTCCAGGGACAGCAGGTCCGCCGCGGGCAGTTGCCGGGCGAGCGTGGCGAGCGAGCCGGGCCAGCCCTTGACGGCGCCGTTGTGGCTGAACAGCCACCGGTCCGCGGAGAATGGTGCCGCCGCGGCCTCCCCGTCCGCCCCCGCCTCGGTCGCGTCCCGTACGGCGGCGAGCAGAGCCGTCGTCCGGACGACCCGGGCGAGGTCCGCGAAGGACAGGTCCGCCCAGATGGGCCCGGCGCGGCGGTAACGCGCCGGGACCGGGTCACCCTCCGCGTACCAACCGACGCCGAAACCATCGGCGTTGACGGTGCCGTACCGCTGCCGCCGGGGCGCCCACGACTGCTGGTACAGGCCGTGCGGCGGCTCCACCAGAAGTCTTCGCACCGGCAACAGCGGTCCGACGTATGCCAGATGACGGCACATCAGACGTCCCCCGAGCGGGCCGTGCGGAAGCCGGAGAAGATCTGCCGCCGGATCGGATAGTCCCAGTTGCGGAAGGTGCCACGGCACGCGACCGCGTCCACGGCGAACGCACCGCCGCGCAGCACCTTGTACTCGGGGCCGAAGAACACCTCCGAGTACTCCTTGTACGGGAACGCCTGGAACCCCGGGTACGGCAGGAAGTCGCTCGCCGTCCACTCCCACACGTCACCGATCAACTGCCGTACGCCGAGCGGCGATTCGCCCTCCGGATAGCTGCCCGCCGGGGCCGGGCGGAGGTGCCGCTGGCCGAGGTTGGCGTGTTCCGGCGCGGGGTCGGCGTCGCCCCAGGGGTAGCGCATCGAGCGGTCGCCGGCCGGGTCGTGCCGGGCGGCCTTCTCCCACTCCGCCTCGGTGGGCAGCCGGCGCCCGGCCCAGCGGGCGTAGGCGTCGGCCTCGTACCAGCACACGTGCAGCACCGGCTCGTCGGGCGGTACGACCTCGGTCACGCCGAAGCGGCGGCGCAGCCACTGCTTGCCGTCGCGGTTCCAGTACAGCGGCGCGGTGACGGAGTTCTTGCGGATGTGCGCCCAGCCCTCGGACGTCCACCAGCGCGGGGCGTCGTAGCCGCCGTCCTCGATGAACGCCTGGTAGGCGCCGTTCGTCACCGGCGTCGTGTCGATGTAGAAGGGCGCCACCTCACGCCGGTGCGCGGGACGTTCGTTGTCCAGTGCCCAGGGTTCGGTGGAGGTGCCCATGGTGAACGGGCCGCCGGGGACGAGGACTTCGGCCGGACCGGTGAACAGCGGGACCGGGTCCGGGTCCGGGGCGGTGAGCGCCTGCGGGCCCTTGCGGAGCTGATGGGTGATCAGCATCGTCTCGTCGTGCTGCTGTTCGTGCTGCGCGATCATCCCGAAGGCGAACCCGGCCTCCGTGAGCCGCGTCCCGTGGAACGCGGTGCTCTCCAGCACGTCCATGACCCGGCCGCGCACCTCCGACGCGTACCGCCGGGCCTCGTCGGGCGGCAGCAGCGGCAGCGAGGGGCGCTCCGCGCGCGGGTGCTCGAAGGCGTCGTACAGGCCGTCGATCTCGGGCCGCATCGCCTCCCGCCCGGCGACGGTCCGCAGCAGCCACTGCTCCTCCTGGTTGCCGATGTGGGCGAGGTCCCACACCAGCGGGGACATCAGCGGCGAGTGCTGCGCGGTGAGGTCGGGGTCCTCGACACAGGAGGTGAGGAGCGTGGTGCGGTCGCGGGCCGTGGTGAGCGTGGCCAGCGCCTGCTCCCGGAGCTTGTCTTCTTCGGGGGCGGTCATGTGCGGATGTCCTTCCCGTGTGAGGGCCCGTGTGAGGTGGGGGTCCCCCCGGTCGAGCGAAGCCGAGACTGGGGGAGGCTCGTGCCGTTCAGCCCGTCCAGGAAGTCGTCGGCTGGACAGCGGCCCTTGATGACATAGCGGTCCTGGTACGCCCGGACGGCGTCCATGACCTGGGTGGTGGCGCCGAGCCGGGGCAGGGCGTCCAGCGCGGCCGTGAAGCAGGCGACCGCCGCCTCGTGCAACTCGGGGTCGGACAGCCCGTGCCGGGCCGCGTCGAGCCAGAGCGGATTGTGCGGCGCGGGCAGCGCCAGGGCGCGCTCGGCCAGCGGTTTCACGGTCCGGTAGGCGGTCTCGGCGGCCTCCGCGTCGTCGAAGAGGGCCGTCGTCACGGCGAGCGGCACGATCCACCCGTCGTCGCCGGGCTGCGCGTCGATCATGCGCAGTTCGAGATGGCCGCGGGGTCTGACCGGCGGGAACAGGGTCGTGATGTGGTAGTCGAGATCCTCATGGGTCGGCGGCCGTGGCGCGGCCGATCTGGTCCACTCCCGGAAGGTCAGCCCGTCCGGGACGTCCCAGGGGCCGCCGTCCTGCCGTACGCACATCACCGGCGCGTCCAGCACATGCCGGGCCCAGGCGGCACGCGGGTCCCCGTCCAGCGGGGGCGCGCCCGCGCGGCCCGCGCCGATCTCGACCCACTGCAGCTGTCGGCTGGAGCGCCAGCCGGTGGGCTGCCGTGCGGCGAGCGGGGAGTTGGCGAACGCGGCAAGGAGCACCGCGCCCAGCTGATGCGCCAGCCACCAGCGCCGCCCGTGCCCGAGGGGGCCGGGCTCCTCGTATCCCGCGTCCAGGCAGACCTGCACCGATGCCGAGGTGCACATCATGGCGCGGCCGGCCGGGCCGGTGCGGTCGAAATAGGTCTCCATGGCTTCGTAGCGCGGTTCGTGGAGGAACCGGCGGGGCGAGTGCCAGGGATCCTGGCCGACGCCGACGAGGCCGAGATCGCTCCCGGCGAGCACCGTACGGACGGCGTCGAGGTCGGCGGAGACGGTACCGATGCACTCCATCAGGGAGGTGGCGGGCTGCGAGCTGAGCTCCAGCTGGCCGCCGGGTTCGACGGTGAGCGCCGACCTCAGGGGCACGGTACGCAGTGCGGCGTAGGCCGCTGCGAGTCGTTCGGGTGTCACGGGCAGCTGCGGTGTCCGCAGCTCGTGGACGAGCCATTCCACTTCGACCCCGAGGGTGCGGGGCGGGCCGGTCTTGAAGCAGATGCCGCGGACGAGCGCTTCGACCTCGGCTTCGGAGATGGATGTACGAGGCTTCGTACAACCACTTGCCGAATCGGACATGTCGGGATCCTCCTGAGATTCCACCATGCCGCCGACCCGGCTTCCAGGTAGGCCGGAGGCGGCACACCCGATCCACCCAAGACCCTCGCGTCGCTTCGCACAAGGGTGCGTACCGGCACGTTCGGGACCCGTAACCTCCGCGTCCCGGGTGCTTGTCCGAGCGTTTCCGGGGGCGGAAAACTCTGTTGCACCGCATGACCAGCATCGCTCACGATGCGTGCATGAGCACGACGGGGGAGCGCGCGGGGCGCGCGGTCATGACACCCACGGGGGTGGCGCCATGAGCGCGCGCCTCCGTGGCATCGCGCGGGAGACCGAGCAGATCGTCGCGGCCGGCGCCTACCGCGCCTCCGACGGCAGCGAGGTGTCCCTCGCGGCGGCGATCGAGGCCGCGCGGTCCGGCACGCGGATGTACGGCCCGGACCCGGTGCCGGTGACTCCGCCGCCTTCATCCGACCCGTTCTTCGAGGTCACCGGCGAGAGCAGCCTGGAGGCCGCCCGTCGGCTCGGCTCCGGAGCGGCCGTCCTGAACTTCGCCTCGGCCCGCAACCCCGGCGGCGGTTTCCTCAACGGCGCGCAGGCCCAGGAGGAGGCACTGTGCCGGGCCTCCGCGCTGTACACGTGCCTGGTCGGGGTGCGGGAGTTCTACGACCACCACCGCGCCCACCGTGACCCGTTCTACACGGACCGTGTCATTCACTCACCGGCCGTACCCGTCTTCCGCGACGACCGCGGCCACCTGCTGGACGAGCCCTACACCGCCGGATTCCTGACGGCGGCGGCACCGAACGCCGGGGTGGTCCTGCGCACGGTGCCGGAGCGCGTGCAAGAGCTGCCGCGGGCCCTGGCCGTGCGGGCCGAGCGGGTGCTGGAGACGGCCGTGGCGAACGGCTACCGGCGACTGGTGCTGGGCGCCTGGGGCTGCGGTGTGTTCCGCAACGATCCGGCGCAGGTGGCGGGAGCGTTTCGGGGGCTGCTGGTCGAGGGCCGGTTCGCCGGATGCTTCGAGCACGTGGTGTTCGGGGTACTGGACCGCACCCCGGGAGCCGTGGTGCGCGAAGCGTTCGTACGGGCGTTTCCGGAGCGTCAGCTCCAGCCGTAGCGCAGCCGCAGCCGGTGCACCACGAGGTTGAACCTCATCCGGTCCAGCGCGCACGCCTCCCGCCGCATGCCCTCCTCGTGCAGCCGCAGCACCCGGTCGACGTCGACCCACGAGTCGCGCCCCGACTTGTCCCACGGCCCGTTCCCGATCGGCACCCACTCCCGGTCGCCGTCATGCCGCTTGCTGGACAACTGCACGGCGAGAAACGTCCCGGCGGCCTCACGGGCGACCACGAGAACCGGCCGGTCCTTGCCCCGCCCGTCGTTCTCCTCGAAGGGCACCCACGTCCACACGATCTCCCCGGGATCGGGGTCGCCGTCGTGCGCGGGCGAGTACTCGGTGCGCACGCGGCCGACCTCACGGGGGTCGGCCTCGGTGGTGGCGGTGGGACCGTAGCGGCCGGGGATGTCATCGGTGGGTGCGCTCACCCGGCTCACAGTAGAGGGTGACTGCGGGCCCCCGGCAACGAGGGCCCGCAGTCGTTCAGTTACCGTCCTTCTCCACCGGCACCTGCTGCACAGGCGGTGTCGCCGGCCCGCCCAGCGTCGACGTCCCGTTCGGGCTCTGCCCGTTCTGGTTCATGGACGCCAGCAGTTGCCGGGCCAGCCCCAGCCCCGTGCCGCCCATCGTGAGTGCCTTGGCCAGCATGTCGGCCATACCGTCGGCGCCGTTGAGCACCACCATGTTGTCGACACTGCCGAAGGCGCTGGCTCCCGCCTTCACGATCTCCGGCCAGTTCTCGGCGAGTTGCTGGGCGACCACAGCCTCCTGGTTCTCCGCGAGCGCGGCGGCCCGCGCCTTGATGGTCTCCGCCTCGGCGAGGCCCTTCGCCCGGGTCGCCTCGGCGACCGCGAGGCCCTTGGCCTGGGCCGCGGCGGCCTCCGCCTCACCGGTGGCCCTCGTCGCCGTGGCGGCAGCGGCGCCCCGCGCCTTCGTCGCCTCGGCCTCGGCGCCCGCGGCCGTCTTCACCCGGGTCGCCTCGGCGGCAGCCGCCAGCTCCGTCTCCTTCGCCTTGGCCTGCGCGGCCGAGATGCGCGCGTCGCGTTCCGCCTCCGCCAGCGTCCGCTTCTCGTACGCCTGCGCATCCGCGGGCTTACGGACGTCCACCTGGAGCTGCTGCTCACGCCGTTGCGCCTCCAGCTCGGCGACCCGCGTCTCCTGGACGACGACTTCCTGGCGGGACGCGGCATCGGCGAGCGGACCCGCCTGACGGGCCTTCGCCGCGGCCTTGTCCCGCTCGGCCTGGTAACCGGCCTGAAGGATCTCGCTGTCCCGGGTGGCCTCCGACATCCGGGCCGCGGCCTGCTGCTCGGCCTCGGTGGCTCGCCGGTTCGCCTCGGCCTGCGCGATGCGCGCGTCCCGCTGCACGGCGGCGGCGTGCGGCATGGCGAGATTCTTGATGTACCCGGTCGGATCCTCGATCTCATGGATCTGCAACGAGTCGACGATCAGGCCCAGCTTCTCCATCTCGGTACCGCACGCGGCCCGGGTCTGCCCGGTCAGTTTCTCCCGGTCCCGGATCATGTCCTCGACGGTCAACCCGCCCACGATGGACCGCAGATGACCGGCGAACACGTTGTGCACCCGCTCCGCCATCAGCTTCTGCTGGTCCAGGAAGCGGCGGCCGGCGTTGGCGATCGACACGAAGTCGTCGCCCACCTTGAAGATGACCACGCCGCGCACCTTGAGCGGAATGCCCTGGTGGGTCACGCAGTCCACGGACAGTTCGGTCTCGTTCAGGTCGAGCGACAGCTTGCGCACCGCCTGCACACCGGGCAGCACCAGCGTGCCGCGCCCGGTGACGATGCGGAATCCCATGCCCTCCTCAAGGCCCTCGGTCCGGTGTTTGGACCCGGAGATGATCAGTGCCTCGTTCGGTTCCGCGACCCGCCACATCAGCTTGAACAGACCGATCACGGCGAGGACGGCGACAAGCGCCACCCCCGCAACGACGCCGACAACCATCGGCATACGCCCCCTTTGCATGGTGCCCTTTAGGCACCGAATGAAGGGGAGTGTGCGCCTGTCCAGGGCCGGGGTGAAGACACTGGAGGATCCTTGTCACAACCTTGACGCATACGGCTCCCACCTGCGCCGGTGCGGGCTCAACTGTCGTATGCCGCCTGGACGTAGACGGTTCTCGGCGGCAGGTACTCCACGACCATCACCACCGTGCCGCTCTCGATGCGGTCCGCCCCGGAGGCGGGATAGGCCAGGAAGTGCTCGGCGCCCCCGCGCACCCGGACGATCACCTCGCCGACCAGCCCGGGCCCGATCGTCCCGGTGACCCGCCCCATGAGCCCGACCATCGACGCATCGTCCATCGTCACAGCGTACGGGCTCCAAGGTCACGGCGTTATGGGCCGAACGCCCTTACGCCGCCGGGGAATCGGCGGTGGCCTGCTGCGGTGGCCACAGCTCGTGCCAGCGCAGGTCCGCCTCCAACTGGGCGGCCAGGGACACCAGCAGGGGCTCGCTGTTCGCCGGTCCGAGGAGTTGCGCGCCGACCGGCAGTCCGCCGGGCGCGAAGCCCGCGGGGACGTTGACGCCGGGCCAGCCCAGCACGTTCCACGGCCAGGCGTACGGGCAGGCGGCGATCATGGCGCGGTCGGTGGCCAGGCCGCCGAGGTTCAGCATCGAGCCGATGCGCGGCGGGGGAGCGGCCGTCGTGGGCGCGAGGATCACGTCGTACGACTCGAAGAAGGCGCCGATACGGCGGTGCAGGACGGCCTCGGCCCGCCGTGCGGCACGCAGCGGGGGCCCGCCCAGCAGTCTGCCGAGGCGTGCGGCGTCCCGGGTGCGCCGGTCGAGGAGGTCGGGGAAGGGCACGTCGCGGACGCGCTCGGCGAGCCCGACGGTCGCGCGGGGGACGAAGGTCAGGCCGATCTGCCCGTACGGCGGGTCGGCCTCCTCGACGGTGTGCCCCAACCGGCCCAGTTTCTCGGCGAGTTCGACGACCCGGGCCCGCACCTCCGGCAGCAGTCGGGCGGGCAGGGCGGTGAACGGCGGCTTCAGGGAGAGCGCGATACGCAGCCGTCCGGGGTCGCGCCCCACCGCCTCGGACATGTTCAGGGCGGGCGGCCGGTGCGGGTCCTGTGTGTGGTTGCCGCTCGCCGCGTCGAGGAGCAGGGCGGCGTCGGCGACCGTGCGGGCGAGGGTGCCGTTGACGGTGATGCCCTGGAACGACTCGCCGCGCGGCCAGGTGGAGATGCGCCCGCGCTGCGGCTTGATGCCGATCAGATGGGTCCAGGACGCCGGAATCCGCACCGAACCGGCGCCGTCCGAACCGAGCGCGGCCGGCACCAGACCCGCGGCGACCGCGGCGGCCGAACCGCCGGACGAGCCGCCCGGGGTGTGCTCCGGGTGCCATGGATTGCGGGTCGCGCCGAAGGACGGTCCCTCGGTGAACGGCCACTGACCCAGCTCGCAGGTGTTGGTCTTGCCGACGATCACGGCTCCGGCCGCGCGCAGCCGCCGTACCGCCTCACCGTCCTCCGCCACGGGCGGGAACTCGCCCGGACACCCGAACGCGGTCGGTTCCCCCGCCACGTCCATGTCGTCCTTCACGGCCACCGGCACCCCGAGCAGCGGCCGGCGCACCCCGGACGCCAGTTCCTTGTCGGCGGCGTCCGCCTCGGCGAGCGCGGCCTCGGCCCGTACGATCCGGAAGGCGTTCAGCGATCCCTGGCTCGCCTCGATCCGTGCCAGGGCCTCGGTCACCATGGCCCGGGACGTCACCTCCCCGTCGGCCAGCGCACGGGCGGAGTCCGCGAGGCCTGCGGCACGGTCGAGCGTCATACGGACACCTCCGGAAGGACGTTGTCTACCGAACGGTAACGTCCGCGGGGCGGTGACGGAACGTCCCTGGCCGGACAGGCGCTTCCCGGATGTCACACAGGCGTCACCAGGTCATGTCCAAAGCATTGACGGCCCTCCACCCCACCCTTACCTTCTGATCGACTTGCCGAACTTCGTTCGGTATTTCGTACGCCCGTGTTCGCGGGCCGAGTGCCTTGCCGAGTGTCTTAGGGAGAGCCGCCCGTGACCGCCACACGTCCCCCCACGCCGTCCCGCCGTACCCTGCTGCGCGCGATGGCCGCCCTGCCCGCCACGGCACTCGTACTGGGCGAAGTGCCCGGCCTGCTCGGCACGGCCGTGGCCGCCGCACCGCCGAGCGGATCGGCCACCCGCTACACGATCGTGCCGTTCCTCAACAGCAACGACGGCACGGTGAACGTATACACGTCGGACGACGCGACCGACTTCCGCCTGGCCCGGCCCTCCGCGTACACCCCGCCGAGCAACCGCATCCGTGACGCGAGCATCTTCAGACACACGAACGGCTACTACTACATCACCTACACCACGCACACCTGGCAGGACACCAGCACCACCATCGGCTTCGCCCGCAGCTCCGACCGCGTCAACTGGACCTTCCTGTACGACTACACGGTCCCGATCGCCAACCTGTCCCGTGCCTGGGCGCCGGAGTGGTTCGTCGACAGCGACGGCAGCGTGAACGTGATCGTGTCCTGCTCGACGACGAACGACGAGTGGATCTTCACGCCGTATCTGCTGAGGGCGACCAACTCGGCGCTCACGGCGTGGAGTTCACCGGTGGCCCTGTCGGGCATCGGCGCCAACCACATCGACACGTTCATCGTGAAGACCGGCTCGACCTATCACGCGTTCACGAAGAACGAGACGACGAAGTACATCGAGTACGGCACCGCGTCGAGCCTCACCGGCCCCTACACCATCCGCCGGACCGGCAACTGGGCAGGCTGGGGCAGCTACCGGGAGGGCCCGGCGCTGGTGCAGCTCGACAACGGCGGCTGGCGCATCTTCTTCGACGGCTACGGCGACGGCACGTACTACTACAGCGACAGCTACGACACCTTCGCCACCTGGTCCGCCCCGGCCGGACTCCCCGCCGTATCCGGAACGGCCCGCCACTTCACGGTGATCAGGGAGACGGTCTCCGGCGGCCCGGCCCTGGCCAAGGGCATCACCCGCTCCTTCCAGTCCGCCAACTACCCCACCCGCTACTGGCAGACCCAGTCCTCCCTGCTCAACCTCCCCGTGGTCAGCAGCTCCAGCACGACGGCGGAGAAGCAGGCCGCCACCTTCTCGGTGGTCGCCGGCCTGGCCGACGCCAACGCCTACTCCTTCCGCGACGCGTCCGGCAACTACCTGCGCCACTACGACTTCCGCGCCCGCTTCGACGCCCACGACGGCACGACCACTTTTGCCAGAGACGCCACCTTCATCGCCCGCACCGGCACGAGCGGCGGCGCGCTGCGCTTCGAGTCCTACAACTACCCGGGCCACTACCTGCGCCACTACGGCTACCAACTACGCGTGGAACGCTCGAACGGTACGGACCTCTTCCGCCAGGACAGCTCGTTCGTGCCGGTGGGGGCCTGGGGCTGAGCTGGGGGTTTGCTGACCTGGGGAGTTGCGCCGGGGTCTCCAACCGGTGGCTCGCGGCGCCCGGTCTGGAGGCGCTGACCGGCTGTGGCGTCTTCTATGCCCCAGTCAGGGACCGCCGATCCATGGATAAACCTTCCTCTCCCGCCCCTGCGCGGGCGCTCTTACGGTCGAGGCTGCGGGCGCTCACCGGCCCGCCGTAACGAAGGAGCGCGACCCCATGAAGATGACCGGCAACACGATCCTGATCACCGGCGGAACCTCGGGCATCGGGCTCGGCCTGGCTCTGCGCCTGCACGAGGCCGGCAACAAGGTGGTCGTCGCCGGCCGGCGCAAGGAACTCCTCGACGAGATCACGGCCGAGCACCCGGGCATCGACGCGCTCGTCCTCGATGTGGCGGACCCCGACTCGATCGCCCGGGCCCGTGAGACCGTGGCGGCGAGCCACCCGGGGCTGAACGTCCTGGTCAACAACGCCGGCATCATGCTGCGGGAGAATCTCCTCGACCCGGCCGGACTCCCGGTCGCCGAGGATCACGTCACGGTCAATCTGCTCGGCACGATCCGGATGACGTACGCCTTCCTGCCGCTGCTGGTGGGCAAGGACGACGCGGTCGTCATGAACGTCACCTCGTCGCTGGCGTTCGTCCCGTACCCGGTCACCCCGGCCTACAGCGCGACCAAGGCCGCGCTGCACTCCTTCTCCGAGAGCCTGCGCATCCAGCTCGCCGGTGCCGACGCCGGCGTCCAGGTGATCGAGGTGGTCCCGCCGGGCGTGCGCACGACCCTGATGGGCCAGCAGGACAGCGACGAATCCATGCCGTTGGACGACTTCCTCACCGAGACCCTCGACCTGCTGCGCGAGAAGCCCGACGCGAAGGAGCTTGTCGTCGAGCGCGCCAGGTTCATCCGCGACGCGGTGGCCAGCGGCTCCTACGACGACGTCCTCGCCATGATCAGCGGCAGCTGACCGACAACGGGGGACTGTCGCGGCGGGCCGTCTTCCAGATCGACGGCCCCTGCGGCGCGTCTCGCTGCGAGCGCCCTCGGCGTCGGCGGTGCGAGCGGCTTCGCGGGGGTGGGAGAGAGGAGGGTGGGAGAGGAGGGCTCAGCCATGGATCGGCGGTCTCTGGATAGCCGGGCGGGATGCGGCGAGGATGGGGGCATGGACAAGAAGGAACTGGCGGAATTCCTGCGCCACCGGCGTGAGACGCTGCGCCCCCGCGACGTCGGGCTGGTCGAGGGGGCACGCAGGCGTACGCAGGGGCTGCGCCGCGAGGAGGTCGCGCAGCTCGCCGGCATGTCCACCGACTACTACGCGCGGCTGGAACAGCAGCGCGCTCCGCAGCCCTCCGTCCAGATCACCACGGCTCTCGCCCAGGCACTGCGGCTGACCCTGGACGAACGCGACCACCTCTTCGTCCTCATCGGCCACAACGCCCCGGCCCGCTTCCACCGCTTGGAACATGTCAGCCCGACGCTGATGCGGGTCCTGGACCGCCTGGACGACGCCCCGGCCATGGTGCAGACCGACCTGGTCGACACCCTCGCGATGAACCCGTTGGCCGTCGCGCTGCTCGGCGACCAGACCCGCCACACCGGTCTGGCCCGCAGCGGCTACTACCGCTGGTTCATGGACCCGGCCGAGCGTCTGATGGTTCCCGAGGAGAACCGCGAACGCCACGGCCGCGCCCAGGCAGCACGCCTGCGGGCCGCGCTGACAGCCGGCAGCGACACCCCCCGAGCCGCCCGCATCCTCGCCGAACTCCAGGAACACAGCCCGGAGTTCGTCCGCATGTGGGAACTTCAGGAGGTCGCCCAACGCTACGAGGACTGCAAGACCATCCTCCACCCCGAACTCGGCCGCATCGACGTCGACGCCCAGCTCCTGTTCACCGAGAACCGCGCCCAGACCCTGGTGGTACTGACCACTCGCCCCGGCACGGAGAGCCACAGCAAACTCGAACTGCTCTCCGTCATAGGACACCAGCAGCTCACCACCTGACGTCCTGGACGCACGGGCGTCGGCGCCACGCAGATGTATGGGAAGTTGTCCGCGTCGCCCAGGCGGGGCGGCGCGGACAGCCCGAGCTGCAGCGGCGTGCCGCCACCCGGGGCGGGATCAGGCGGTCGGTTCGCCGGTCCTGGCGGGCTGGGGGTTGATCGCCGCGCTGAGTCGTTGCTCCTCGGCCAGGGTCAGTGAGGTGTGCAGGAGGTCACCGCCGTACGGGGCGATCCGGGGCAGCACCTTTTCCTCGGTGGCATCGATGACCAGGGCGATCACGGCGGCGCCGCCGGGCTGCAGGCGGTGGCCGAGCTGGTTGATGAAGGCGGTGTTGTCGTCCTCGTCCTCGGATACGGCCGCGGTGACGCTGCCGGTGGCGGCGCCTATCGCGGCGCCCAGCAGCGGCTGGAGCATGAGCAGTCCGATGAGGCCACCCCAGATCGCGCCGGAGACCGCACCGTCGACCACCGGGTTGTCCGAGGAGTGAATCTTGACCTTGCCCTCCTTGTCGCGGGTGACGAGGACCGCGTCGGCGAGGTGCAGGGAGCGTTCGGTCTTGAGGGTGCGCAGTTCGGCCAGTACCTGCTGGGCGGCGGCCTCGTCGTTGTAGGCCACGGCGATCATGTCGGTCATGGGATGACTCCTGTCGTGTCGGGACGTGCGTGCGCGCCGGGAACGCCGATAAGGCCGATGCGGTGGTGCTCATCGCGAGGGCCTTGTTCTGTCCGGGGCTCGGTGATGGCACCACTGTGGACTAGGTCGAGTGACAAAGTCAATCGAGTGACAAAGTCTGTGGACTTGATCGCCCGCGGGCACGGCGATGGGCTCAGGGCAGCCGGACCGCCGCTGCCGGGACCGTTTCACGCACAGCCACGTACACCGCGTGCACCGCGAGCACACGCTCGATCTCGTCGATGATCGGCGCGAAGAACTGCTGTCGATGGTCCGCGTCCGTCATGGAGGTGACCGCGAAGTACATGCTGCCGAACGCGGCGAAGAGCGTGGCGTTCCGCAACATCGCGACCGGGATGACGGGGAAGAGGACAGACGTCTCGGGTTTCTCGCCGATCCACTGTTCCGCCGTCTCGGGCGTGACCACCAGCACGCCCAGGGCAAGGAAGAAGGCGAACAGCGCCGAGCCGACCACCGCCGCCTGCACGAGCTGGCGGCTGGCCAGCATCAGCAGCAGATTGCGTTCCTGCCGTGCGCTCAGCGGCATTGCGGGCAGGTGATCGTCGGACGCCAGGTGTTCGGCCGGCACTCCGGCCAAGGGTGTGCCCTGGCACGCCGCCGACAGAGTGGGCAGGCTGAGGTCCTGCTCGACCCGGCCGATCTCATCGCGCAGGCGGGCAGCGGCGGCAAGCACGGTGATCGCGGCGAACAGCACGACGACGAGCCCGACGCGCCACCACGCCAACCGGTTCATGGCCTGCCACAACTCGCCGGTGAAGAACAGGAAGAGCGTGACGAAGAGCAACGCGGGCAGCGCCCGGCCCAACAGGTGCACGCTGTTGCGCAGATCGAAAACCGAGTGACGCACAGCCCGGCGCAACAGCGTGCCGAGGCCGTACGTGGTGGCGACCAGGGTGGCGACGAAGGCGGCGGCGAAGAAGATCACGAAACCCAGCAGCCCGGCCACGTCGCCGCCCGGCGGAGTGACGGCTCCGTCGACGGCGAGCTGCAACAGAGGTACCGCGACCGGCATCGTGGCGTACACGCCGAGGATCGCGATGGCGGTCCTGCGCGAGAAACGGGGAAGCCGCCGTACGAAAACGGTACTTGTACCCCACGCGGCCAGCGTCATCACGGCGACGCCACCGAGGAGGACCCATCCCTGCGAACCTGCGGACCTGAGCGGGACGAGCCAGGCCAGGCTGGCCAGCGCTACGAAGGCCAGCGACGGCAGCATGCGGGGCAGCACGTGATCGACGAAGCCGTAGCCCTCGATCATCGTGGGTGCGCCTCGCCGGACGAACCAACGCTCGGTTCGGCGCAGCGTCGCCTGCGACACCGTGTACGGCATGGTTGACCGGCCCTTTGATCACTGTGGAATGAACGATGCGAACATCAACTCGACCGCACCTTATGGGCTCTGCGGGTCCTCCGCTCGCGTGAACCCGTGGCTCCGTTCCACTTTCGCCACATGCAGCGTGTAGCTCTGGTACCACTCGGCTCGCCCGCGCTTTTGCGCCGCGCGGTGCTCGGCGTTGCTCCGCCACTCCGTGAGGGCGTCGGCGTCGCGGAAGTAGCCGACGGTGATGCCCAGCCCGCCAGGGGTCTGCGCGTGGTCCATCCCCAGGAACCCGGGGACGTCCTTCACCAGGTCCTCCATGCGTGCGTTGGTTTCGCTGTAGCCGCTCTGGTCCTGGGTTCGCACCGTAGTGAAGACAGCCACGTAGTAGGGGGGTTCATAGGCCTCGACGGGCGTGACAGGCGTGTCCGAGTGATCGCTCATGGCGCCACCGTAGGCGGAGCACATGGCGACCACCCCGGAAATTTCTCAGCTGTTCCGGGAAACTGTCGATCCGGCCGTCTCCCATTCGACGCAGGGGTGAGGCAGGGAAGGCCCTGCCCGGCGACAGCACAGGAGAGCGCATGGATCAGCTGCTGAGAGTCCAGAACTTCAACGTCTCGAGTGACGGGGTAGGCGCCGGCGTGGACCAGAGCTTCGAGAGCCCGTTCGGCCTCCCCGATGCCGCGAGGCTGTTTTCCTGGGCCGGTGCCACGGCGAGCTGGCCCAACCGCACCGACCCCGGGGGCAGCCGGGGCCTCGACGACTACTTCACTCGGGACTTCGCATGCAACATCGGCGCCGAGATCATGGGCCGCAACAAGTTCGGACCCCAGCGCGGGCCCTGGCACGACCATGAGTGGCGCGGCTGGTGGGGGGACGAGCCCCCGTTCCGCACGCCGGTGTTCGTCATGACTCACCACACGCGTCCGTCGTTCAGCCTCTCCGACACGACGTTCCACTTCGTGGACGGTGACCCGGCCACGGTGCTGGAGCAGGCCCGGGAGGCGGCGCAGGGCAAGGACGTCCGACTCGGCGGCGGGGTCACCACCATTCGGCAGTTCCTTGACGCGGACCTCGTCGACACGATGCATGTGGCGGTCTCGCCGGTGAAGCTCGGGTCCGGAATTCGGCTCTGGGAGTCCCCCGATGAACTGCTCGACCGGTTCCACCTGGACGTCGTGCCCAGCCCGAGCGGGGTGACGCACCACCTGTTCTGGCGGAGGTGACACACGGTCCCTCAGGATCTCCCCGCCGAGAACACCGCCCGCACCTCCCACCCCACGCCGCCCCGCGGCCCGGCATCCAGTTCGCCGCCCAGCGCGGTCACGCGCTCCTTCAGGCCGACGAGGCCGAAGCCGCCGCCGTGGGCGGCTGCCGGGAGTTGGGTGCCGCCGCGGCCGTCGTCCGTCACCGACACCACCAGGCGATCGGTGTCGGTGTCGAATCGCAGGCGGACCTCGATGTGCGTGGCGTCGGCGGCATGCCGGCGGATGTTGGTGAGGGCCTCCTGTACGACCCGGAAGGCCGCGGCCTGCACCTCGTGGGGGAGGGCGCCGGAGGACAGGGCGGGGTCGCCGTGCAGGACGACCTGCTGGCCCGGCGTCGCGAAGCCCTCGATCAGTTCCGCGATGCCCGCGAGGTCGCCGACCGGGCGGCGGTCGGCGACCTCCGGACCGGTGTCCCGCAGCACACCGACCGTGCGGCGCATCGAGGCGAGGGCCTCGGTCGCGGCGCGTTCGATGCCGGCCAGGACGGGGTCCAGGTCCTGCGGCTGGGTGGTCGCCATCATGCGGGCCACCTGGGTCTGCACGAGAATGCCGGTCACGTGGTGGGCGACGAAGTCGTGCAGGTCGGCGGCGATGGCCAGGCGTTCGCTGCGCCGGGTGTCGCTGACGGCGACGGTGCGGCGGTAGTCCATCGAGCGCAGGTAGCCCGCGAACCCCGCGACGAGGCCGACCAGCAGCAGCCCGATGATCTGCAGGCCCAGCACGTCGCTGCTCAGCGTCATGTCACCGCGTACCGGCAGGATGAGCAGTGCGCCGGCGTCGAGGGTTCCGCACACCATGGCCCGGCGCGGCGGGCAGTGCCGTACGGCGATGAAGAGCAGGCACAGCAGGATCGTGATCTCGCCCGGGCCGAGCATGACCTCCCCCTGGACCAGCAGCGAAGCGGCTGTGAGGAGGGCCGAGGCGAGAGCGGGCACCGCGGTGCGGACCTGCGGCGTGAGCCACTCGGGCCGCCGCCCGGCCGGCCACAGCACGGCGGCCAGTCCGATGAGCACCACGGCCAGGGTCGGCCAGACGGGGCCCGCCGTCGGCAGGACGCTCGCTCCGTCGCTCGCGAAGAGAACGTCGACGACACCTGCGGCGAGCAGGACACCGACGGCGAGGCCACGGACGCAGCCCTGGGCGGAAACGGAGTTCATGCCGATCACCGTAGGCCGAACCCCCGGTAGCGGGATCGGCCGAATGACCGAGGGACCTGCCGCTGACGCCGACCTTATGGCCGAGGCGCGCGCCCGGACGCGCGGGCGAGGGTGGGGCGGCATCCTCACCACGGACATCGGGAGTACGCGATGCAGCCGGCCGAGCGCGACTCGCCGGCGATCATGGGCCCGTCGGGGTGGTGCGGGTTCGTGTTCTCCGGTCCCCCAAGGCGGGCCTTTTCAACTCCTCGCCGCCTCCTACGACTTCACCCACCACGCGCCTCCTCGCGCCCCCACCGCCCCGCGCACCACAGCCTGACCGAATCCCCTCCTGAAGCACCCACGCCTCGTGTGCCAGCGTGGTCCGTCGGCTTCCGCAATGCGATGGGGAGAGGTACACGGCCGTGACGTTCTACACCCGCGACGAGAACGAACTCTTCGGCGAGCAGCCGGGGTACGCGTACGCCGGGAACCGGGTTCACACCGTGACAGGCAACTTCGTACGACTCGAGACCGACCTGCCCATGGCGGACCCGTTGCTGTCCTGGCGCCGGACGTACAACGCGCGCAAGGCGGTGGACAGCGGGCTCGGCCCGGGATGGACCCACTCCCACGGTGCCCGGCTGGAGTTCCCGGCCCCGGACCGGGTCCTGCTCCACGGCACCTGCGGCCGGGTGCTCACCTTCCGCCGGCGCGGCGATGGCGGGTTCGAGCGGCCGCAGGACCTCGCCGCCGACCTGCACGCCGTACCGGACGACCGTTACGAACTGCGTGTCTTCAGCGGGGAGGTCTGGAGGTTCGACGCGTCGGGCGACTGGACGGAGATCGTCCCCGTCCCCGTCCCGGTGCCCGTCTGACGGAACGGAACGATCGGAGCGCGCCATGCCCCAGGACGTAGAGATCACCCCCCAACTCGGCGAAGCGCTGCGCGACTACGCGGACGTCACGCTCAGCATCACCGTCTCCGCCGAAGCTCCGCCCGAGCGCGTCAAGCCCGCGGTCCGCCGCGTCTGGGACGCCCTGTGGGAGGTGGGCAGCACCACCCCGCTGCCCACCGGCGACCTCCCGACGCCGTCCTACATCTCCCCGCCGGCGGGCGCGGGCCACGGGCCATGGACGATCACCGTGGACTTCGGCCACGCCCCGAGTGCCGAACGAGGCCGCGTGCCGACCTTGATCGCCGACATCCTGCGCGAGTACGACGCAACTCCCGCGGTCCTGGACGTCGCCCGGCTCACCGAGGAGGACTAGGCGCCAGGAATGTTGAAGAAGTGACGTATTGCCACGTCTGGGAAAAGATGCGTGCTCTGTGACTCTGTGGTGATCTGGGTTGTGGAGGGGGTGAACCCAGAGGAGATGGTGATATGCCTTCCACTGACAAGGCGTTCGAGGACATCACGGGCGTCCGCATCGACATCGAGGCGGCGCTCGACCCCGTGGAACCCGACGGTGTCTTCCGCGACAGCCGCGAGTGCGCCGCGTTGGCGCTGCTGTCCGCCGACACCAAGCTGCTGCTGTCCCCGCCGACCCCTCGCCCCAAGAAGGGCTGAGCGGAACGGGAGCAGCTGAATGGAGCAGTCAGGCGCTACGACCCTCTTGCAGGGCGCGGTGCAGGACGTTGCGTCGGACGTGGTCTCCGCCCTGCGTGGCGGGGACCACGTGCGAGTGTCCGGCACAGAGGCCGTGGACGGCCATGGGGGAAGTCTCGCGCTCGCCGCCGTACGCGTGTTGGGAGCGGACCTGCTGCTGCCGCACGTCCTCTTCCGCACCCCGCCCGCCCCCGAGACCCTCACCGTGTTCCGGGAGACCGTGGAGGCCTTCCCGCCCCGCGCGGACGCGGCTCCCACCGTCATGTGGAGCCACTGGGCCATGCGTCGCACGCTACGGCGGCTCGACCCGCCGCCGACAGGACCGCCCGGCGCGGACGCGACCGCGGAACCGGACGCCCGCTGGCTCGACGAGGCGACCTGGCAGGTGCTGACGCACCAACTCGCCGTCCTGGCCCCGCTCGCGGTGCCCGGCGAGGACTGCGCGGTGGCCCGCGCGGCCCGGCGCCGCACGGTCGACGTGGCCCGGGGCTTCGTACGGGCGGTGCGCCGCAGGGACTGGCAGCAGGCGGCCGGTGCCGGACGCTGGCTGACCCTGCTCGAGGACGTACCGGACGCACTCGGTCTCGAGGCGGGGCTGGACTTCGTGGAACTGATGGGCGGCACGGACCCCCGTGTGGCCCTCCAGGCACAGGCGGCACGCGTCATACGGGCCGCCGGAGCGCTCGTATGACGGCAATGGACGTCGGCGAGATCCGGGAAGTGGCAGCGGGCGCCTTCGCCTGGCTGTCCGCGCACCGCGGCGACTTCACGCTGGGGGAGGACGCGCTCACCGCGGACGGCCACGTGGACGCGACCTGGAAACCACTCGGGGAACTGGCCCAGACCTGCGCGAGCGTACGCGCGCACACTCCGCCCTCGGACCCGCTCCACGCGTGCGCGTCCGACCTGTTGCGGTTCGCGTGGCAGCAGACCGGCCGGGGCGAACTGTTCCTGCGCCTCCAGGCGCTGGAACCCTTCGCGACGTACCCCCTGGAGGTCTACTCCGTCTTCGCCGCGGCCGGACTGCGGCACTCCGGGTACGAGGCCGCCGCCGCCACGACGGCCCGCACCCGGGGCTGGCGGCTGACCGAGCAGGAACCGACCCGCCGGCTCGGCGTCCTCAAGGCCGAGCACCGCAGCGGCATCCACCGGCCGGAACAGGACACGCAGGTACTGCGCCGCACCTGGCTGGGCGGACTGCCGGAACCATGGACGTTCGAGCGCTCCTCGGGGTATGCGCTCACCCACGTCGTCTTCCACCTCACCGACTGGGGCCGCACCCCTGAGGGCGTCCCCGCGGACCTGGCCGCCTACCTCGCCGACTGGCTGCCCCCCTGGCTCGACACCTGCCTGGACGCCGGGATGTGGGACCTCAGTTGCGAGCTGCTGATCGTCGCCGCGAGCCTCCCGTCACCGCCCGACCCCGGGATCCTTCAGCACGCCTGGCCGCGGATCGCGCGGGCGCAGTACGCCTCGGGCGCGCTCCCGGAGCAGGGCCCGCAGGGCGACGCCGGAGCGGATCCGGAGCCGGACTTCCGCCGCTGCTACCACTCCACCTTGATGGCCGCGTTCGCGGCGGCACAGACCCTCAAGTGCCTTACGGGCGAGGGCGATACGCACCACCGGTACGGGGAACAAGGAGTGCCCGGATGACCGACACCCGTCTGATACACACCGTCGGCGTCCGCGCCCTGGAGTGGCTGTGGGCCCACCGCGACGGATTCCGCCTGGAGCCCGACGTCGATCCGGAAGTGGGCTTCCTGGAGCGCTTCAAACCGGTCGGCGAACTGGCCCTGATCTGCCGGGTGTTGTTCCGCGAGGGCGTGGCCGGATCGCAGCAGGCCGAGCTGGCGCGCAAGCTCGTGGACCACACCTGGCGGCACACCCTGGACGGCGGTCGCATGCTGGTGCGCGGCCAGCGCATCGAACCGCTCTCGCCCATCCCCTTCGAGGTGTACCTCCCGTACAAGGAACTCGGGTACAGCGAACCCGAGGTGGAGCGGGCCACCGTCCTCTACCACCGGCTCGACAGCTGGGCGGCCCTCGAACTCGACCCGACCCGGCGTCTCGGACTGGCCGCGTTCCAGCGCCGCTTCGGCCTCACGCCCAGCCCGCCCGAGGCGGACCTCGTCGGCGCCACCTGGCTGGCCCGCACGCCCGAGCCCTGGACGGTCAGCGGGCACATCGCCTACGACGTCACGCACGCGGTGTTCCACCTCACCGACTGGGGAGAGCACCCCGAGGGCCTGCCCCCGGACATCGCCGACTACCTTGCCATGTGGCTGCCGGTCTGGATCGACGACTGGCTGGACCTGAAGCGCTGGGACCTGCTCGGCGAACTCCTCGTCGTCGACGCCTGTCTGCCCCGCCCCACCCTGGACGCACGGGCATGGGAGGGCTTCGCCGCCGCACAGCAGCCCGACGGTGCCATGCCCGCCTTCGGGACGATGCCGGAGGGCGACGCGGACGAGGTGTTCGACCTCGTCTACCACCCGACGCTGGTCGCCGCCTTCGCATCCGTGCTGGCCACCTCCCGCGCCCTCACCGAGCTGGCGCACGCCACCCCATGACCGGCCGCTCCACGCCCTGGCCGGGCGGCGCCGACGACATCGACCAGGACGGCACGGGCGGCCCCCTCGGCAGCGACGACACGGTGCGGGAGCGGCTGGAGAGCGCCGTCCACGCCATCGACGCGCCCGACGCCGTCTTCGCCGTCTCCCGGGCCGGTCACCGCACCCTGCACTGCGGCGGCACGGCCCCGCCCCCGCCGGTCCCACGGGAGGACCTGCGGTACGAGATCGGGTCGGCGTCCAAGACGTTCACCGGACTGCTGCTGGCCCAGCTCATCCAGCGCGGCCTGCTGACCGGCGGCGAGCCGGCCGCCGCCTGCCTGGACCCGGCCCGGCGGACCGACCCGGCACCGGTGACGCTCGCCCACCTCATCACGCACACCGCCGGACTGCCCACCCTGCCGGCCGACTTCTACCTGCGGGCGATTCCCGCCTGGCGCACCAACCCCTACGGCCGCTATCCCGCCGAGCGCGTGACCCAGGCGTTCCTGCGACACCGCCCCCGGCACCGGCCCGGCACACGGTGGGAGTACTCCAACTTCGGCGTAGCCGTGCTCGGCCACGCCCTCACCGCGGTCACGGGCACGGCCTGGGACGAGCTGCTCGGCGCACACATACTGCGTCCGCTCGGCCTGAGCGGCACCGCGCTGCGGCCGGAAGACCCCAAGACCGACGCCGTCGGACACGGCAAGGACGGCCGCACCCGCACCGCCGCCTTCGACGCGGGCGGCTTCCCGGCGGCCGGTGCCGTCCGCGCCACCCCGCACGACCTGCTGACCTTCCTCGAAGCCCACCTCGACCCGGTCGGCTCCCCGCTGGCCGACGCACTGCGGGCGGTGCGCACGCCCCTGCTGCGCCGCGGTCTTGGACACCGGCACGTGCACACGATGGCGTGGTTCCGGCACCGCACGAACGGCGGACCGATGTACTTCCACAGCGGGGCGACCCTCGGCCAGCAGGCCTTCCTCGGCTTCAGGCCCGACGCCGGCACGGCCCTGGTCGCGCTGTGCACCCGCCGGTTCCGCGCCCGCGACTCCTTCGTCGCCACCGCGTACGCCCTCCTCGCTGAGGAGTAGCAGGCAACGGGGGAGCGGACGGTGCGGGAGCATGGCCCCCGCACCCGACGTCGTACGACATCTACCGTTTCCGCACCTACAGCTTCTGCCACAGGGCCGGAGTGGCACTCGGCGACCACACGCCCTGCGCCTGGTGGGTCTGCAGGCACTGGTAGCGCACACCGGAGTGGGTCACCGTGGCGCCGGCCTCGTAGACGCGGCCGGCGGCCCATGCGCCCTGCACCCCGTTGTCCTGCTGACTGGGCGGCAGGGCCTCGGAGGACGCGGTCTTCAGGACGAGGCCGAAGTCCTTGAGGATCGGGTTGACCGGCTGGTAGTAGGTGGTCCCGCCGCTGGTGCAGTCGCCCGAGCCGCCGGAGGTCACGCCCTGCGCCTGGCTGCCGGAGACGTACGGGCCGCCGGAGTCGCCCGGCTCGGCGCACACGCTGGTCTTGGTCACGCCGTCGACGGTGCCCTGGGAGTAGTCGACACTCGTGTCGTGCTGCTGGATGGTGCCGCAGTGCCATCCGGTGGTGGACCCGGAACGGCAGATCGACGCCCCGACGAGTGCCTGGACCGAGCCGGTGATCTCCGTCTTCTCACCGCCCTCGCCCTTGACGCCGGGCGTGGCGGTCCAGTCGGTGTTGACGCCGACCCAGGACATGTCCTTGCTGGGGAACGTGGAGGCCTGGAACGTGCCCTGGTCGGCCTTGTTGTAGCCGGTGGTCTTGTCGCCCTTGTCGCCGCAGTGGCCGGCCGAGGCGAAGCCCTGCTGCGTGCCCTTGGTGACGGAGAAGCCGACGGAGCAGCGGGCCGTGGTCCCGATGTAGTAGGCGTCGCCGCCGACGATGTCCGCCAGCAACCGTGGCCGCGCCGAGGACACACGGACGCCGACGTTCTGGCCCTGGACGCCGGCCGCCTTGATGAAGGCGGTGGCGGCCGACTGCCTGACCGCCTCGACGACGACCCGGTTCGCCGGTACGTCGACGTACCAGACCGGTGTGTCCCGTGTCGTGACGCGGGTGGCGGCGGTGTCCAGCTTCTCCTTGACGGCCTGCAGTTCGCTCAGGGTCCGCTTGACGACCGCGGCCTTCGCGCCCTGGGCCCGGATGGTGGACACGTCGGCGGCCCGCGTGGTCGCGACGGTGAGCTCGGCGGAGGTCGCCCCCCGCACCCAGGCCCCCGCGAAACGCTCGCCCAGGGCGTTGCGGAGACGGCCCGCACGGACGCCCGCCTCCGCCTCGTTGACCAGACGCTCGGCCGCCTGGCCCGGCGTCAGCCCGAGGTCACGCTGCAGGGCACGCAGCAGCGCCGCCGACGGCCGGTCGGCACCGACCGTCTGCGCGGCGGTGGACCCGGGCACCGGCTTGGGTGGCTCGGCCGCCGCGGCCGAGGTGATCCCGGTGAGGGCGAGGATCCCGAGAGCGGTCAGGGCGGTGCGGCGACCGGCCGCGGCATGTCTGCCGATCATGCGATGTACCTCCATCGAGTACGGGTGAGAATGCGACGGAGTCAAGGCGTTTACGGAAAGACATGAGTTCATGTCAAAGGCACCGAGTTTTCGCGCTTTGGGGGACGTTGAGCGTGCCATGTGCGCTATGCGGGCTGCGCGCGCCCCGGAGGAGAGGAAGGACCGAAGTGGCCGACTACGCACTGACCCTCAGCGACTCGGAGATCGAGCGCTACCGGCTCATGGCCGATGCCGCCGAGCGGCGGGAACGCGATCTGTGGGTGGCCGCCGGTGCGGTGCCCGGCGCGCGGATCGCCGACGTGGGATGTGGACCGGGCGCGATCGCGGTGCGGCTGGCGAGCATGGCGGCACCGGACGGTGCCGTATGGGCGGTCGACCGGGACGGCGACGCGCTGGCCGTCGCCTCCGCACTCGCCGCACGAACCGGCGCACCCGTGCACACCGCCGGCGGATCCGCCGACGCCACCGGGCTGGCCGAGGGCACCTTCGACCTGGTGATGCTGCGGCATGTGCTGGCCCACAACGGCGGCCGTGAGCAGGCGATCGTCGACCATCTCGCCGCGCTGGCCCGGCCCGGCGGCGGCGCGGTGTACCTCGTGGACATCGACCTGAGCTCCTCCGGCCTACGGAACGCCCCTCCCGAGTTCGACGAGATGGACGACCGCTACCGCGAACTGCACCGGCGCCGCGGCAACGACCTGACCGTGGGCACCGGGCTCGACGAACTCCTCACCGCCGCGGGCCTGGAAGTCGTCACCTTCGAAGGCCACATCAACGTCTTCGCGCCCCCGCCCGGCATGCGCGGACCCGTCTGGGCCGCCCGCGACACCCTCGTCGCCGAGGGCCTGGCCACCCCGGACGACATCGCCTGCTGGGACGACGCCTTCCGGCGCGCCGAACAGACCGCGAGCGGACGCCGCTTCTTCGCCGCCAACTTCATCGCCGTGGGCCGACGCCCCTGACAGCCTCACGCGCAGGTCACCTCGGCAGGCGGTCAGCCTTCGCGGCGCAGCGCCGCCGGGGTCGTACCGAGATGGGAGCGGAGCACTCTGGTCAGGTGCTCCTGGTGGGAGAAGCCGCATGCGGCTGCCACGTGCGCGATCGGCAGGGTGCCCGCACGCAGCAGCCGGGCCGCCTGCTCCACCCGCAGCCGCACGAGATACCGGTGCGGAGGGCACCCGGTGCGGGCCTTGAACCGCCGGGCGAACTGGCTGACGCTCAGTCCGGTGGCCGATGCGAGGTCCGCCAGCGAGAGCGGCTCGGAGAGCCGGGCGTCGAGAAGTTCCCGGACGGCCGCGAACTGCCGGTCGCTGAGCCCCACTTGCCGCTCCGGCGCGTCGGCGTCACGCTGCCTTACGCTGTGCCGGCGTGCCAGCTGCGCCGCCGTCATGAGGGCGAGTTGGTCCGCGTAGACGGCCCCGCTGGGCTCCCAGCGTCGTACGACTCCGTCGAGCGCGAGCACGAGCTGTTCCAGCAGCGGGTCCGTGCTGCCGAACTCCTCCTTCAACCGCACCGTCCGCTCGTCGTCCGCCATCGCCTGGAGCGCGACGTCCGAGAGGTAGACGTGCACCGTGTTGAGGTGGCCGCCGAGTTCCACGTCCAGCTCCGTGGCGGCCGGATGCAGGAACAGTCCGCCGGGGGGCACCTGCCGGGCGGCGGTCAGTCCCCGGCGTCCGCGCCGGACGGTCACGGGTCCGTCCAGGTGCAGGATCAGCAGATGGCTGTCGGCTCCGGGGAAGGCGTCCCGGTACGGCACTTCCCGCTGCGTCGACACGAACAGCCGCTCCCAGCCGAGCCCCGCGCTGCTGCGGACGGGACGCACGCCCGGCCGCGCCAGGATGCCGTGGGTGTCACCGAGTCCCATCTCGCCCATACGGCCCTCCTTCGCGCCCCGGTCAGTCTCCCGGTCCCGCGCTCACGTGGGCAAGCGGCAGCGGATGTCGCCGTTTTCGTGCAGCGGGATGCGGCGAATGTGCAGGCGCGACGCGCCACCGGGTACGGATACTGCCGCAGACGCCTCGACCCCCACAGAGCACAGCATGGAGAGCGGCCACATGAGGAGTTTCGTCCATACGGCCGGACCGAGCCGGGTGATCTTCGGTGCGGGCACCCTGGACCGGGTGCGCGAGGAGGCCGAGCGGCTCGGCGCGTCCCGGGTGATGCTCCTGTCGGGCGGGTCACGCGCCCTGCACAAGGACACCGAGCGGCTCCGTGAGGTCCTGGGCGAGCTGGTGACGGCCGAGTTCGCGGGGGCCGCCATGCACACTCCCGTCGAGGTGACCGAGCAGGCCCTGAGGCTGCTGCGGGACCGGAGCGTGGACTGCCTGGTGGCGATCGGCGGCGGCTCGACGACCGGCCTCGCGAAGGCGCTGGCGGTCCGCACGGATCTGCCTCAGGTCATCGTGCCGACCACGTACGCCGGTTCCGAGGTCACCCCCGTGCTCGGCGAGACCGTCGACGGCCGCAAGACCACCCGCTCCTCGCCCGCGATCCTGCCGGAAACGGTCGTGTACGACGTCGAGCTCACCCTCGGCCTGCCCGTCCCGGCGACGGTGACCAGCGGCATCAACGCCCTGGCCCACGCCGTGGAGGCCCTCTACTCCCCGGACGCCACTCCGGTCACCGACGCCATGGCCGTGGAGGCGGTCGCCGCCATCGGCAGGGCGCTCCCGGCCCTCCACGACGACCCGACCGACGCAGAGGCGCGGGCCGAGCTGCTGCAGGCCGCCTGGCTGGCGGGCATGTGCCTGGGGGCCGTGGGCATGGGGCTGCACCACAAGCTCTGCCACACACTGGGCGGCGCCTTCGGCCTGCCGCACGCCGAGACCCACACCGTGGTCCTCCCGCACGCTATGGCGTACAACGCGCCCGCCGCCCCGCAGGCGATGGAGCGCATCGCCCGCGCCCTGAGCGTCCCCGACGCCCCCGCGGGCGTCTTCGACCTGATCCACCGGGTCGGCGGCCCCACCTCGCTGCGCGAACTCGGCCTCGCCGAGTCCGACCTGGACCGCGCGGCGGAACTGGCCACCGCACAGCCGTACCCCAACCCGCGCGAACTGACCCGCATCGGTCTCGCCGGCCTGCTGCGGAACGCCTGGCAGGGCCGCCGCCCCGAAGGACCTCCCGACCTGCGTCCGCTCACCGAAGAGGTCGTGGCGAGCTTCGCCGGCTGCGAGAACCCGCGCCTCAGGCAGCTGCTCACCGATCTCGCCCGCACCCTCCACGCCTACACGATCCGCAACGACGTCACCCCGCGGGAGTGGCAGTTCGCGATCGACTTCCTCACCGAGGCCGGTCACATCACCACCGACACCAGGCAGGAGTTCATCCTGCTCTCCGACACCCTCGGCGTGTCCAGCGTGGTCGACGCGCTCACCAACTCCCGTACGCCCGACACCACTTCATCGGCGATCCTCGGCCCCTTCTACGTGGCCGGGCCGCCCGCCGCCGAGCACGGCAGCGACATCGCGGGAGACTTCGCCGGCACACCGCTGTGGGCGGACATCCGGGTCACCGACCGCGAGGGCGCCCCGGTCTCCGGGGCCGTCGTGGACGTGTGGCAGTCCAACGAGGAGGGCTTCTACGACGTCCAACTCCCGGATCTGGACGGGCCGGTGCTGCGCGCCCGGTTCACCACCGACGAGGACGGGCGGTTCACGTTCTGGTCGATTCTCCCGTCCGAGTACCCGATCCCGGACGACGGGCCGGTGGGCAGGATGCTCTCCGCCGTGGGGCGCCACCCCTACCGCGCACCGCACGTGCACTTCCTGATCGACGCCCCTGGATACCAGCCCCTGATCACCCAGCTGTTCGTCCGCGGCGGCGCCTACCTCGACGGAGCCCCCGGGCAGCGCGACGCGGTCTTCGGCGTGAAGGACGACCTGATCACGGACTTCGTCCCGCGCACCGGCCCCACACCCGACGGCCGGCCGGTCGAGGGCGAGTGGCGGCTGCTCGAGTTCACGTTCCACATCGCCCGCCTCGGCGACTGAACAGCCTTTTCTCTCACGGGTTTTGACGAAGCTTCACGGAGACAGCATGAGCACGCCTGAGCAGCACTATGACACCGACGTCCTCGTCATCGGCAGCGGCCCCGCCGGCGGTACCGCGGCCCTGCTGCTGGCGACCTACGGGGTGCGCACCCACCTGGTCACCAAGTACGGGTGGCTCGCGGACACCCCCCGCGCCCACATCACCAACCAGCGCGCGATGGAGGTCTTCCGCGACCTCGGCATCGAGCAGGAGGCCCTGGAGAAGGGCACACCGAGCCATCTGATGGGCGACACCGTCTTCGCCACGTCGCTCCTCGGCGACGAGATCGGCCGCATCCGCACCTGGGGCACCGCGGACGAGAGCCTGACCGAGTACGCGGCACAGAGCCCGTGCGGGATGATCGACCTCCCGCAGACCTACCTGGAGCCGATCCTCCTGTCCAACGCGGCCAAGCGGGGCGCCGTGATCAGGCTCAACACCGAGCTGGTCGACTTCGAGCAGGACGCGGACGGCGTGACCGCGCGCCTGCGCGACCGGCCCGGCGGCACCGAACACACCGTACGCGCCCGGTACATGATCGGCGCCGACGGCGGCCGCAGCCTCGTCGCGGAGAAGCTCGCGCTGCCCATGGAGGGGCAGATGGGCAAGGCGGGCAGCATGAACATCGTCTTCAAGGCCGACCTCGCGCGGTATGTCGAGCACCGCCCCAGCGTCCTGTACTGGATCATGCGCCCGGGCGCCGACGTCGGCGGGATCGGCATGGGCCTGCTGCGCATGGTGCGGCCTTGGAACGAGTGGCTCATCGTCTGGGGCTACGACATCGACAACCCCCCGCCGGAGGTCACCGACGAGACGGCGGCAGCGATCGTCCGCGACCTCGTCGGCGACGACCAACTCGACGTCCGCATCGACAACGCCTCCCTCTGGACCGTCAATCACGCCTACGCGACGCGGCTGCACGCCGGACGCGTCTTCTGCGCCGGGGACGCCGTCCACCGGCACCCGCCGTCCAACGGCCTCGGCTCCAACACCTCCGTCCAGGACTCCTACAACCTGGCCTGGAAGCTGGCGGCCGTCCTCAAGGGGCAGGCCGGGCCCGAACTGCTGGACACCTACTCCGACGAACGCGCCCCGGTCGCGCAGCAGATCGTCGAGCGCGCGAATCTCTCCCGTGACCAGTTTCTGCCCCTCTTCGAAGCGCTCGGCGTCGTCGGCGGGGACGAGGAGGGCATCACCAAGGCCCTGCACGCGGCGCGGCAGCCGGACGCCGAGGGGGCGAAGAAGCGGCGGGCGATCCGCGAGGCGATCGAGCTGAAGCACTACGAGTTCAACGCCCACGGTGTCGAGCACAACCAGCGCTACGAGTCGGCCGCCGTCCTCCCCGACGGCACCGTCGAGACGATCACCCGCGACGACGAACTCTTCGGCCGCCCGACCTCCCGCCCCGGCGCCAAGCTGCCGCACGCCTGGCTCGTCGACCACAAGGGCGGCCGTGTCTCGACGCTCGACCTGGTCGGCAGGGGCGGCTTCTGCGTTGTCACCGGTCTCGCCGGCATGCGATGGGCCGAGGCCGCCGACAGCCTGGCCCGGGAACTCGGCCTCGATCTGCGCGGCGTCGTCATAGACCGCGACGCCCATGACGCGTACGGCGAGTGGAGCCGCCGCGCGGAGATCGACGAGGAGGGCGTGCTGCTGGTCCGGCCCGACGGGTACGTGGCCTGGCGCCGGGGGAGTGGCGCCGCCGACGCCGACGAAGCCGTACACCTTCTGCGGGAGGCGCTGACGGCAGTTCTGTGTCGGCCTGAGTAACGGTCGGTACTGGGCCCGCTCGTCTGATCGATTGATCGGTAGAATGGAGGTATCGCGGGCAATCGATCGGAAACGGTGAGGGCATGCGGGAGTCGGCGGAGAAGCGGCAGGCCCGGATCGCGGAGCTGGTGCGGGTGCGGGGTGTCGCGCGCATCACCGATCTCGCCGACGAACTCGGCGTCTCGGTCGTCACGGTGCGTCGGGACGTCGAGGACCTGGCCCGGCGCGGAGAGGTGCGCCGGGGGCACGGGGTGGCGCGGTCGCTGCGGCCCGTACCCGAAGAGAGCCTCGCCGGGGGCGATGCCGTCGCCATGATCGTGCCCGAGCGGAACACGTATCTCACCGAGGCCGTCCAAGGCGCCCGGGAGGCGGCGGAGAAGGCCGGGCTGCGGCTCGAACTGCACATCGCGGCCGATGACGGCGGGGCGGAGCGCGAGGCGGTACGGCAGGCGCTCGACGGCGGCGCGCGCGGGCTGCTGCTGTCGCCGCACTGGCGCACGCGCGCCGAGGAGATGGACGCGGACCATGCCTGGCTGGCCGCCCTGGAGGTGCCCGTCGTGCTGGTGGAGCGGCGCCCCGCCCGCACCAGCGCCATCTACCCGCTGGACTCCGTGCGCTCGGACCACGCGTACGGCGTGCACCTGGCGCTGGAGCACCTGGCCGGCCTCGGACACCGGCGGATCGTCCTGGCCGCACGCGACGACAGCCCCACGGCGCGGGTGATCCGCGACGAGTTCGCCGGGCAGACCGCCGCCCGCGGTCTCGCCGCGGGCTGCCGGACCATCCTCAGCTCCCGTACCGCGGGCCCCGACCCGTCCGCCGCCGACCCGCGCTCCGCGGATCTGGTGGAGGCGGTGCGGAAGACCGGCGCGACGGCGGTGCTGATCCACAGCGACATGGACGCGCTGGTGCTGGTGCAGCGGCTGCAGGCGGCCGGCATCGAGGTGCCGGGGCGCTGCTCGGTGGTGGCGTACAACGACGTGGTCGCCGACATGGGCCCGGTCCCGCTGACGGCCGTCGCCCCGCCCAAGGCCGAGCTCGGCCGGATCGGTTTCGGCCTGCTGCTGCGCCGCCTCGGCGCGGCCCGCGAAGGACTGCGCCCCGGAGCGACCCGGCACGTGGAGCTGCTGCCGAGCCTGGTGATCCGGGAGTCCACGGGCACGCGCGCCACTCGCTGACATCCATGAGTTGTTCGTTTGACCGTTCTAGTTTCTTCTGTTCGATGTATTGACGCCTTTTTCGTCTCCCGCTCAGGATTTGGGTAACCCCAGCAATGACGCGGGAGGCCCCATGCCGGCTCGACGACGCGTACGGCTGGCCACAGCCGCACTGCTCACCGCCATGACCCTGTTGCTCGCCGGCTGCTCCTCGGGAGGCAGCGACACCGCCGGGACCGGGCCGGTGCACCTCACGTTCTGGTCGGCGCTGCGCGGCACCCAGGAGGTCGTGGACGAGTACAACCGCAGCCAGGACAAGATCCGGGTCGACTATCAGCAGGTCCCGTCCGGCCCCCAGGGCGGCTGGGCCAAGCTCAGCAACGCCGCCCGCGCGGGCAACGCCCCCGACGTCGCCACCATCGAGTACCCCCAGCTGCCCGGCTACGCCATCGACGGCGTGCCCCGCGACCTCACCGACCTGCTCCCCGACGACGTACGCCGAAAGTTCCTTCCGCAGGCTCTCGACCTCACGACCCTCGACGGCCGCATCTACTCCGTGCCGGTGGACATCGAGCCGATGATGTTCTTCTACCGCAAGGACGTGCTCACCAAGTACGGCATCCAAGTCCCCAAGACCTGGGCCGAGTTCGAGACCGCAGCCCGCGCGCTCAAGAAGGCCGACCCCGGCTCCCGGCTCGCCAGCTTCTTCACCAACGGCTCCCAGCACATGGCCGGTTACGCCTGGCAGGCCGGCGCCCAGTGGTTCCGGACCGCCGACGACACCTGGCGGATCACCATGGACGACGCCCCGACCCGCAAGGTCGCCGAGTACTGGCAGCGCCTCGTCGACCAGGACCTGGTGCGCGTCGAGCCCGTGGACAGCCAGCAGTGGCGGGCGCACCTCCAGAACGGCGAGACCGTCGGCTACATGGCGGGCGCCTGGGCGGCCGGCTCACTGATGAACTCCACCCCCGGCGGCAAGGGCAAATGGGCGATCGCGCCGCTCCCGCAGTGGGACCCGGCGAAACCGTCCCTCGGTACCCAGGGCGGCTCCACCTTCGCCGTCACCAAGGACAGCCAACACCCCGAGGAGGCACTGGAGTTCATCATCTGGATGGTCACCAGCCCGGACGCCCTGCGTGCCAAGCTCTCCAGCGGCATCAGCAGCGCCTACCCGGCCGTACCCGCGCTCGTCCCCGTGGCCCGCAAGGAGATGGACACCGCCTACTACTCCGGCCAGGACATCTTCGGGCTCTTCCAGGAGTCCGCGCGGCTGGTCTCACCGCGCTGGCAGTGGGGCCCGCGCATGACCTCCACGATCACCTCCGTCGAGGACGGGTTCGCCAAGGCCGGAGCCGGCAGCGGCAGCATCATCGGCGCCCTGCGCCAAGGGGAGCGCAGAACGCTGCCCGACCTGAACAGCCTCGGCCTGTCGGTCACCACCCACTGAGGAGCAGCCGTGAGCACAGTGCTCTCCGAAGAAGAACGCACGGGAACGAAACCCCCCGCCACGCGTCCCGCCCGCACCCGCCGCGCCGGACGCCGCCAGCAACTCCTCGCCTGCGTCACGCTCCTCGCCCCGTTCACGGCCCTGCTCATCGCCGTGTTCCTGATCCCCGTCGGCTACTCGGTCTACCTCAGCCTCTTCTCCCAGGACCACGAGGGCCTCGGCTTCGGCGGCGGCACCACCGTCTTCACCGGGCTGCGCAGCTATCTCGCGGTCCTCGACGACCCGAGCTTCCGCTCCGGGTTCGGCGTGATCGCCCTGTACTGCGTGATCTTCGTCCCGGTGGTCGTCGTCGGCGCGCTCGCACTCGCCCTGCTCCTCGACTCCGGCCTGGTCCGGCTGCGCCGCACCGCACAGATGATGCTGTACCTCCCGCACGCGGTGCCCGGCATCATCGCCGCCGTGATCTGGCTGTACCTGTACACCCCCGGCCTCAGCCCCGTCATCAAGGTGTTCGCCGAGGCGGACATCCACATCGACTTCCTCGGCCTGCACACCGTGCTGCCGGCCATCGTCAACATCGCGCTGTGGAGCGGCCTCGGCTACAACATGGTGATCTTCTACGCCGCTCTCCAGGCCCTGCCTCGCGAGGTGATCGAGGCCGCCCGCATCGACGGCGCAGGCGGCCTGCGCACCGCGCTGTTCGTCAAGGTGCCGATCATCCGCGGCTCCGTCGTCATGGTCTGCATGTTCGCCCTGATCGGCGCACTCCAGTTGTTCACCGAACCCACCCTGATGAACCAGGCCACCCCGATGGTCAACTCCCGCTACACGCCCAACATGTACATCTACGACGCCGCCTTCCGCCGCAACAACTACGGCCTGGCCTCCGCCGCGTCCGTCATCCTCCTCGTCGTCACCTGCGCCCTGTCGTACGCCGTCACTCGCTGGGCCGGCCGCCGCGAACGGAGCCCACGATGACCACGAGCAGACTCACCAACCGCGCCGTCGCCAACGTCGTCGTCCTCGTCGCGGCCCTCTACACCCTGCTGCCCGGCCTGTGGCTGCTGCTGGCCTCCACCAAGAACTCCGACGCGCTCTTCAGCAGCGACATCCTCAGCCTCGGCGACTTCTCGCTCGGGCGGAACCTCACCGACCTGTTCTCCATGGAGGGCGGCGTCTACGGCCGCTGGTACCTCAACAGCCTGCTGTACGCGGTCGTCGGCGCCCTAGTCGGCTCGCTGATCAGCGTTGCGGCTGGGTACGCCTTCGACAAGTACGACTTCCCGCACAAGGAGAAGCTGTTCGGCCTGGTCCTCACCGGCGTCATGGTCCCGCCGACCGTCCTCGCCCTGCCGCTCTACCTCGTGGCGTCCAACATCGGCCTGGTGAACACCTTCTGGGCGGTCTTCATCCCGGTGCTGTTCAACCCCTTCGGCGTCTACCTGGCCCGTCTGCTCAGCAGCGGCTATGTGCCGACCGAGGTGCTGGAGGCGTCCCGGGTGGACGGCGCCGGGGAGTTGCAGACGTACTTCCGTGTCAGCCTGCGCATGCTCGGCCCCGGCTTCGTCACCGTCTTCCTCTTCCAGCTCACCGCGATCTGGAACAACTTCTTCCTGCCCATGGTGATGCTCTCCGACCAGAACCTGTATCCGCTCAGCCTCGGCCTCTACACCTGGAACAGCTCCGCCACCGTCTCGCCCGAGTACTACCCGCTCGTCGTCATCGGCTCGCTGCTCGCCGTCGTCCCGCTGATCGTCGCGTTCGTGACGCTGCAGCGGTACTGGAAGTCGGGCCTGACCGCCGGAAGCGTGAAATGACCGAACCCCACCCTCAACGGCGCCGCCCGCGCGCCGTCCTGGCCATGGCGCAGCGGACCGCCCGCCAGGTCCTCGACGCCGACGCGCGGGCCCGCCTCGCCGACCTCACCGACATCGACCCGCACCTCGTCCTGGACGACCTGACCACGCCCGCCGCCCACCGTGCCCTCGCCGACGCCGAGTTGCTCGTCACCGGCTGGGGCTGCCCGCCCCTCGACGCGGCGGTGCTGCACGCCGCGCCCCGGCTGCGTGCGGTCATCCACACCGCGGGCACGGTACGCCACCACATCACCCCCGCCTGCTGGGAGCGCGGCCTCGCGGTCTCCTCCGCCGCCGCGGCCAACGCCGTACCGGTCGCCGAGTACGCCCTTGCCATGATCCTGCTCGCCAACAAGCGCGTCCTGGAGACCGCCCGCGTCTACCGCGCAGAGCGCCGTCGCGTCGACTGGAACGAACGTCACCCCGACGCGGGCAACTACCGCCGCACGGTGGGCATCCTGAGCGCCTCGATCATCGGCCGCCGCGTCATCGACCTGCTCCGCCCGCACGACCTGACGGTCCTGCTGCACGACCCCTATGCATCCGACGCCGAGGCCCGCGCCCTCGGCGCCCAGCCGGTGTCGCTGTCCGAACTTTTCGCGCGCTGCGACACCGTCAGCGTCCACACGCCGCTGCTGCCCGAGACCCGCGGCCTCGTCAGCCGCGACCTCCTCGCCCGGCTGCGCACCGGCGGCACCCTGATCAACACCGCACGCGGCGCCGTCATCGACCAGGACGCCCTCACCGACGAGGTGGTGTCAGGACGACTCCACGCCGTCCTGGACGTCACCGAGCCGGACGTCCTGCCCGCCGATTCCCCGCTCTACGACTGCCCGAACGTCCTGCTCACCCCGCACATCGCCGGCTCCAAGGGCGGTGAGCTGCGCCGCCTCGCCGAACTGGCCCTGGCCGAGGTCGAGTCGTACGTCCTCGGCCGTCCCTTCGCCCACCCCGTCCGGCCCGAACGCCTGGCGCGCCTCGCCTGAGGCGAGCCCGAGACGAACAGGAGGCGTGGCCCGGCCATGCCCGAACTCCCGCTCCCGCCCGAAGACCGCACCCTCAGCCCGTACACCGGCTACACCCGCGCCCACTGGGAAGCCGTGGCCGATCACCTGCTCACCGCCGCGCTCCGCTACGCCACCCCCGGCCAGGCCCTCATCGACCTGCCCGGCCCGCCCTCGAAGTCCGGCGTCCGCTCCGACGGCCTGGAGGGCTTCGCCCGTACGTTCCTGCTCGCGGCCCTCCGCACCGCCGGGGCCTCGGGCAAGGACCCGCACGGCTTCCTGGACCGCTACACCGCCGGCCTCGTGCGCGGCACTCGCACTCCGGGCCGCGACGACACCGAGTCCTGGCCGGAGATCGGCCACCACGGCATCCAGGGCCAGCCCATGGTGGAGTCCGCGTCGGTGGCCCTCGCCCTCCGCCTCACCGCACCCTGGACCTGGGACACCCTCTCCGCCGCCGACCAGGACCGCGTCGAACGCTGGCTGCGCGGCGCCCTCACGCACACGCCCGCACCCAACAACTGGTACCTCTTCCCGCTGACGGTCGCGGGTTTTCTGGAGTCCGCAGGCCGGGGCGACACCGAGACGCGCCGAGCGATCGAGCGGGGCCTGGACCTGCTGGACGGCTGGTACCAGGGCCAGGGCTGGTACTCCGACGGCGACGGCCGCGCCTTCGACCACTACAACGGCTGGGCCCTGCACCTCTACCCCCTCCTCCACGCCCACCTGGCCGGAGACGGCCCCCTCCTGGACCGACTCGGCCCCCGCCTCCGAGAGTTCCTCGACGGCTTCGCCCTCCTCTTCGACGCGAACGGCGCGCCGATCCACCACGGTCGCTCCCTGACGTACCGCTTCGCCGCGACCGCGGCCGTGGCCCTGGGCGCCCTCACCGACAGCACTCCGCTCACCCCCGGCACCACCCGCCGCATCCTCAGCGGAGCCCTGCGCCACTTCCTCGACCGCGGCGCCCTCACCGAGGACGGCATCCTCACCCTCGGCTGGTACGGCCCGCACGCGGCAACGCTTCAGCGCTACTCGGGGCCAGGCTCCCCGTACTGGGCGTCGAAGGGCTTCCTCGCCCTGCTGCTCCCGCCCGAGGACCCGGTGTGGACGGCGACGGAGGAGCGAGCCCCCGCCGAGGGCCCCGACCGTGCACTCGCCCTCCAAGCTCCCGGACTGCTCGTCCAGACCACCACCCGGGACGGCCTGGTCCGCCTGCACAACCACGGCAGCTACAAGCTCGACTCCCGCGAGCCCGAGCAGGCCCCAGGCAACCCGCTCTACGCCCGTCTCGCCTACTCCACCCGCACCGGCCCCACCAGCGCCGCCAACACCCCCGACAACCACATCGCGCTGGAGGCCCGCAGCACCCGCAGCGCCCGCATCCGCGTCAACCCCCTTGCGGGCGGCCCGAATTGGCTCGCCTCCTGGCACCGTCCGGTGTTCCCCGAGGGTGGCCCTGTCCTGCCGTCGGCCCGCATCGAAAGCCTCACCCTCGCCCGAGGCAGCCTCGAACTCCGCGTGCACCGCACGGTCGGCGTACCGCCGGGAACGCCCGTCCACCACACCGGCTGGGCGGTCGCCCTGCCCCCGGAGGCGGCGCCCGAAGCCGCCCTCGCCGACGAGATCCGCATCGCCGGCGAGGAGGTGACCAGCCGGCTCCTGGGCCTGCACGGCTGGCACCGACAGGGCATCGTCCGCGCCCCACAGGGCACGGCCTACGGCCCCTGGGCCCTGGTCCCCGAACTCACCGGAACCGTCGGCGACACCCACTCCGGCACGGTCTTCGTCGCCCTAGCCTCCCTCACCGCGGAACCGGACCCGCCCCCACTGACCGGGCAAGTCACCGTCGAGGTGGACGACTTGGCCCTCACCGCCCATTGGACGGACGGCACCAGCACGATCGTCCATCTCGGCGAGGGTGGCCCCATGGTCACCACGTTCACAACAGCGCCCCGATAGGGGCGTGGGGAACTGCGCGACCAGCCCCCCACGACCCGCACCGTGAACCACTACCCGCAGCTCGTACGACCTTCTTCCGCCGGACAAACCCGTGCAGCAAAACCGCCGTTCGCGGGCACATCCACAACAAGCCGCGAATCAGCGGTCACCTCACGTGTCTCGACGGCAAGACCACCACCCGGAGCATCCCGATAGAGATCGAGGAGCCAGTGCCCGGACCCAAGGAAACCGAGCGATACGTCCAGCGTCCGCGCACCCCCAGAAGTCACCGCTCCCAGGAACCACTCACCCCCGGACCGCCGAGCGAACACCGCCCGATCCCCAGGCGCCCCATCCACCAACTCGGTGTCGTCCCACACCGTCGGCACCCCCGCCAGGAACCGCTCCGCAAGCGGCCGGGACGCATACGACTCGACACTGTCGGCGAAGTGCTGCACCCCGGACTCGTACACCACCGACAACGCCAACTCGGCCGCGTCACTGGTGGGCCGCACACCGGTGAAGGTGACCGGCGTGAAGTCCATGGACCCGGTGACATTACGGGTGAACGGCAGCGTCGTGTAATGCCCCGCAGGGAACGGCTCACGCCCCGGCCGCGGACGCGTGCCCTCGGCGCCCCGCACCGCCTCGACGGTCATCAACTGCGGCCACGTCCGCTGCTGCCCACGGGGAATCGTGCCGCCGTGGAAGTTCAGCATCAGCTCGTTCTTGGCGCTTCCGGCGAAGATCGCGTCGTACCAGCGCATCCGGTCCTGCCCGTCCGACTCCATGAAGTCGATCTTCAGCCCGACCGCGCCCCAGGATTTCCACCGCGGCAGCAACGTGTTGATCTCGCTCGCCGCGTCGATGGTCTGCCACCGGACCCACAGCCAGACACCGACGTCCTTCTCCCGGGCGTACGCGATGAGTTCGGGCATCCAGTCGTTGCTCCAGCCCGAGTCGACGAGCACATGCTCCCAGCCCTGTTCCGCGGCGAAGTCGACGAACTTCTTCTGCGCGGCGAGGCTGGTCGGGCTCTGCCCGTCGGACCACCAGGACCAGGCGGCCTTCCCCGGTTTGATCCACGAGGTGTCGGCGACCTTGGACGGCGCCGCGAGGTCGGTGATCAGGTCGCTCTCGGTGAGGTTGGCGAGATCGCCGATCACCATCGTGCGCCAGGGAGTCGCGAAGGGTGCCGTGGCCACCTCGGCAGGGTCGGGCAGCTTCAGGCTGAAGCGGCCCGCGTCCGCGTCGACACGGTCGAGGGTGAGGCGGGAGCCCGCGTAGGAGCTGTCGAGGCCGGATTCGCCGAGCAGCATCCAGCTGTCGCCGTCGACGCGGAACAGGGACGGGTAGCCGTAGTCGGTGCCGGTCTTGGCCTGCGCGAGTGTCGTGTGGTTGTGGATGGACTCGTAGTCCTGGCGGCCGTTGTCGTACGGCAGCAGGTAGGAGTCCGCCTGCGCGGGCACCGCGTACTGCGAGGTCTCGCCCAGCACGGTGACGGTGCCGGAGTCGCCGTCACCCCGCGGGAGTTCATAGCGGTAGGCGACGCCGTCCGCGGCGACCCGCAGGGCGATCCGCAGCAGGCGGTCCTGCTTGCGGAAGGTGAAGACGGATTCGGTGGCGTCGAGAGTGTGCCGGGTGCGGGCGCCGGTGGTCGTCGTGTACGTCTCATGGACGGGCCGGTCCCGACGGCTGACGAAGCTCAGCCCATCGGAGAAGTCGGTGACGGCGGTACGGATGCCGAGGGCGGACGGCCGCAGCACCGTCGTGCGGCCGTCGCGGGCGGTCAGGGTCAGGCCGCCGGAGTCGGTGAGGGACAGCTGGGCGGAGACGGGGCCGCCGCCGGGGGCAGCGGTGCGCCAACTCCGCTCCGGGCCTGCGGCCTGGCCCTCGGCGGCGGTCGGAGCGCACAGCGCCGCCAGGCAGGCGGCGACCGTCAGGGCTCTGGTGACTGTGGATCGTACGACACGCATGTGTGCCTCCCACTCACGAGTCATCGGGTGAATCGGTCGTGCTGTTCGGTGTATTGACGCATCATTAGCCGCTTCTTACGCTCCCGTCTAGCCAAGTCATCGGATCAATATGAGGAGATCGATGATGAGAGTGAGTAGACGAGGCTTTCTCGGAGGTGTCGCCGCCGGTGCCGCGACGTCGGTCGCCGCACCGGCGGCAGCGGCTCAACAGGGCGGCGGCGCCGGCGGCCTGGTCGGTATGCGGACCGACCGCGAGTGGCAGGAGTTCCTCGCCGCACAGGACCCGGTGTGGAAGCGGATGCCGCGCACCTGGTACGAGGGGCCCTTCCTCGGCAACGGGCTGCTCGGCTCGATCGTCTACCAGGAGCCCGGCCGCAATGCCCTGCGCTTCACCGTGCACCACAGCGAAGTCCAGGACCACCGGCCGGAATTCGGCAGCGACTGGGGCGTGGCCCGGCTCCCGGTCGGCAATCTGCTGTTACACCCCGTCGGCACCATCACCGGCGCCGATCTGCGCCTCGACCTGTGGAACGCGGAGATCACCGGCACCCTCACCACCGACAAGGGCACCATCCGGCTGCGCGCGCTGGTCCACAACGACCGCACGCTGCTGCTCGTCACCGCCCGTGCGGATGCGGGCGAGCGGAACTTCCGCTGGGAGTACGTCCCTTCACCCGCCGTCAGCCCGCGTATCGTCCGCGAGGATCCGCCCGACGACCTGGAGCCCAACCCCGCACCGGTGACCACGAAGGAGCCGGACGGCACGACCCTTGTGGTGCAGGAACTTGTCGCGGGCGGGCAGACCGCCACCGCCCACCGCGAACGCGCCGACGGCGACGACCGGACGTTCTGCCTGGGCGTCACCCACTCCCACCCCGGCACCGACGCCGAGGGCCGGGCCCGGACGGCGGTCCGCAAGGCGTCCGCGCTGCCCGTCTCCAGCCTGCTGCGCACCCACCGCGACTGGTGGCACGCCTTCTACCGCAAGAGCTTCGTCTCACTCCCGGACGGCATGCTCCAGAGCTTCTACTGGCTCCAGCTCTACAAGCTCGCCTCCGCCGCCCGCGAGCACGCCCCCGTCATGGCCACCACCGGCCCCTGGCTGGAACCCACCCCCTGGCCCGCCGTCTGGTGGAACCTCAACGTCCAGCTCGAGTACTGGCCGGTGCACGGCTCCAACCACCTGGAACTGGACGCGATCCCCCGCACCCTCGCCGAGAACACCGACATCCTCATCGGCGCCCTGAAGCCGCAGTACCGGGCCGACTCGGCGGGCCTGCGCCGCTCCACCGACGCCCAGTGCGAGGACAACGGCAGCGTCGCCGTCCCCGGCGGCTCCGGTGACCCGGAGGTCGGCAACCTGCCCTGGGCGCTGCACAACGTCTGGCTCACCTACCGCCACACCATGGACCGGGGCCTGCTGGAGGACATCCTCTACCCGCTCCTGCGCCGCTCCACCACCTACTACCTGCACTTCCTGTACGAGGGCGACGACGGCCGGCTCCACCTCCCGAAGACCTTCTCACCGGAGTACGGCAGCGCACCCGACTGCAACTACGACCTGGCGCTGCTGCTCTGGAGCTGCGTCACTCTGCTCGACACCGTCGAACTGCTCGGTGTCGAGGACGAGTTGGCGCCGAAGTGGAGGCAGGTCCTGGACCGGCTCACCGGCTACCCGGTGGACGCGAACGGCTTCATGATCGGGGCCGGGGTTCCCTTCGCGAAGTCGCATCGCCACTACTCCCACATGCTCGCCGTGTACCCGCTCTACCTCGTCAACTGGGAACAGCCCGAGCAACGCGATCTCATCGAGCGGTCGTTGAAGCACTGGATCGGCTTCGAGGGCGCCCTGCGCGGCTACAGCTTCTCCGGTGCCGCGTCCCTCTCCGCGATGATGGGCCGGGGCGACGACTCGCTGACGTATCTGCGGGAGCTGGTGGCCCGGTTCGTCCAGCCCAACACCATGTACTACGAGGCCGGCCCCGTCATCGAGACTCCGCTGTCGGCGGCGCAGAGCCTGCACGACATGCTCTGTACGAGCTGGGGCGACACCATCCGGATCTTCCCCGCCGTGCCGGGGGAGTGGCGGGACGTCACGCTGCACGACTTCCGCACCCAGGGCGCGTTCCTCGTCAGCGCCGTCCGCCGGGGCGGCCGTACCCGCTGGGTACGTGTCCGCAGCCTCGCCGGGGAGCCCTGCCGGGTGCGCCACTCACTGAGCGGGCGCGTCACGGTCGCCGGGATCGGCGGCCCGGCTCCCGACTGGCGCGACCTCGGCGACGGCGTGGTCGAACTCGACATGCCCCAGGGCGCGGAGGCCCTGATCCATCCGGCGGGCCACCGCCCCGAGCTGCGGATCGCCCCCGTACCGATCTCCGCTCCCGCAGACCGGTGGGGCCTGCCGGAGCTGCCGCAGACCGGAACCGTCACCCAGGTCGACCTGACGAGCCACTTCGACAACGACGGCATCACCACCGAGATGTACTACGGCGACGGGGACTTCGACGGCACCGGCCGCACCTACCCCATGGCCCAGCTCCCGCAGACCGGCCAGACCTCCGACAACGGGATCGGCTTCGCCTTCACCAACGGCAGCGAGGGAACGAACAACAACGTCGTCGCGGGCGGCCAGAACATCTCCGTACCGCAGGGCGCCTACGGCAAGCTGCACGTGCTCGGCGCGGGCGACACGGCGAACGTCACCGTCCCGGCGACGCTCCGGTACGCCGACGGGACCACCGCCTCCACACAGCTCCGGCTCACCGGCTGGCTGGCGTCGGGACCCGCGTACGACGAGTCCACGGCGGTGACGACCAGTCAGATCCACACGCGCAACGGTCCGTTGGGCACCAAGGCGGCCATCTTCCACCAGGTCGTCGAACTCGACGCGACCCGTCAGCTCACCGGGATCACCCTGGCCGCACCGACGGGCGGCACCGCCCGGGCGCATGTCTTCGCGCTCTCGCTGGAGGCGGTCGGCGGGTAAGTGCGGGCCGGTTGGCGCCGCATGCGTTGAGGCCGCGGGCACGGGTCCACCGTGTCCGCGGCCTCGGTCCCACGGCCGCTCAGGCGCCGTCCCGCTTCGCGGAACGCCCGCTCTGCTTGATCCGCTCCTGGGCCTTCCCCTTGAGCTTCTTGGCTTCCCCGCGCGCCTGCTCGAGCTTGCCCTCGGTCTGCATCTCGCGATCGCCGGTGACCTTTCCGGTCATCTCCTTGGCCTTGCCCTTCATCTTGTCCGCGCGGCCCTTGTCGGCCATGGCTCCTCCTTGGGTGAGACAGGGCTTGCCCGCCCAAAGTAAGCGGGTGGGGCAGACCCTGCGCGTCGGACGATGACGCTGCGTAAGCACCGCGCCGCCGGACGGCCGGGGCCGGACCTTCCGGACGCGGTCAGCCGTCGAGGCGCGTACGCAGCAACTGCTTGCCCAGTTCGGCGCCCTTGCGGCTGTCGGCCTGTGCCTTGCGGAACAGGTCCACGACCTCCGTGTCCTTCTCGCGCTCCGCGTCCTGGATGTACGTCTCCAGCCGCAGCGCGTTGTTCAGGCAGGCCTCGACGTACCAGATCAGGTTGTAGTCCTTGTCCGGCGTGCCCGTGATCCCACCGGTCTCCGTGCTGCTGGTCATACGAACCTCCTCCGGTCCCGAACGGAACGCTCGAGTACCCCGAGCGGCGAGGCGTACACGGCCTCCCGAGTGCCGGCCACCGGCGGATGACGACGGCTGTGGCGGGCACCTGGAGCGGATGGGTGCTCTGCTCGCCCTGGCCTCCGCGGTCTGCTACGGCATCGTCGACTTCGCCGGCGGACTGCTGTCCCGCCGCGTCCACTTCGCCGTCGTCACCTTCCTGGGCCAGGTCGGAGGCTTGGTCCTGGCGGTCGTCGCCGCGCTGCTGATGCCCGCGACAGCCGTCCGCTCCACGGATGTCGCCTGGGGCGCTGCGTCCGGCGCCGGAAGCGCCGTGGCCATGCACTTCCTCAACCGTGGTCTGAGCCGTGGCGCCATGAGCATCGTGATCCCCGTGAGCGCGGTCACCGGGGTGGCACTGTCCGTGCTGTGCGGTGTGTTCCTTCTGGGTGACCGGCCCACTCCGCTCGCCTGGCTGGGCATCTGCGCCACCGTTCCCGCTCTGTGGCTCGTCTCCGCCGGCGGTGACGGCCACGGAAGCCGATCCCAGGCAGGGCGGCGGCTGCCGGTCGACGGTCTGATCGCCAGTGGGGGAGTGGCGCTCCAGTACATCTGCCTCGCCCAGGCGGACCCGGCGAGCGGCCTGTGGCCCGTGGCGGCCGGCCGGGTCGCCGCTGTTCTCCTCCTGCTCCCGGGCATCCGGCGGCACGCCTCCGAGTTCCGCCGGCCCGTCCGGTCGCTGGGCTGTGCGGTCCTGATCGGGGCGGGAGCGGCGCTCGGGCTCATCCTGTATCTCCTCGCCGCCCACCAGCAGATGCTGGCCGTCGCCGTCGTCCTGGCCTCCCTGTACCCGGCGGTCCCGACGGCCCTGGGACTTGCCGTCCTGCACGAAAAGGTCACCCGGACCCAGACGTCGGGTCTGCTGATCGCGGGCGCCGCGATCGTCCTGCTCAGTCTGGGGTGAGCAGCTGGGTGCCGTACGGCCGCATCGACCGGACCCGGGACGGGTACACGGAGCCGACAGCCAAGGGAAGCTTGGGATTCCGTTGAATCGGTGGCGTGACCATGAGTGCGAAGACCGACAACGCGGTGGTCCGGGCCCTGCTCGACCGGCAGGAACGCACCTACGCGGCGCAGGCCGGGATCAGGCTGCGCAATACCCCCGGCCCCCTCTACCAGACGCTGGTGCTGGCGATCCTGCTCAGCGCGCGGATCAAGTCCGATATCGCGGTGGCGGCGGCAAGGGCGCTGTTCGACGCCGGAATGCGCGACGCTCGGTCGATGGCGGACGCGTCCTGGCAGGAACGCGTCGACGCGCTCGGCGAGGGCGGCTACCGCCGCTACGACGAGCGGACCGCGACCATGCTCGGCAAGGGGGCCGAGCTGGTGCTGGAACGCTACAAAGGCGATCTTCGGCGACTGCGCGAGGAGTCCGACCCCAAGAAGGCCCTGCTGGACATACCGGGGATCGGTCCCACGGGAGCCGATATCTTCCTGCGCGATGTGCAGGGCGTATGGCCGGAGTTCGCACCGTACTTCGATCGCAAGGCCCAGGACGGTGCGCGCCGGCTCGGGCTGCCGACGTCGCCCGACAAGCTGGCCGGATTCGTCGGCAAGCGTGACGTGCCCCGGCTCGCGGACGGCCTGGTCCACGCGGCCCTCGACAAGCCCCTGGCCGACGAGGTGCTCGACGCCGTCAAGGCGGCGTGACAAGCCGTTCCGGAGTACGGAGCCAGGGCGCGGCCGGCGTGCCGCGTTACGCTGGCGCCGTGCCGGACCTGATCGAAGTCGCGCGGCTGCACCGCCCTGACACACCCAGCCGCCTTGCGTACGGGCACCGCAGCTCATGACCGCCGGTACCTCGCGCGCCGCGGCGGCGCGACTCACGGGGCGCCGAGTGACGCACGAGCGTCGGCTCAACGCCACACTCTCCGAAGTCACCCTCGATGGCGGCCACATGGTGATGGCCAAACGCGGTGACGGCCGCGCCGCCGCTGAAGCTGAGGCGGCCGGGCTGCGCTGGCTCGCCGCCGCCGGCACGGTCCGCGTACCGGCGGTGCACGGCCACGACCGGCACTGGCTGGTGTCGGACCGCGTCCCGCCCGGCGCGCCGACCCCCGCTGCGGCGGACCGCTTCGGCCGTGAGCTGGCCGCCCTGCACGCGTCCGGTGCCCCCGCGTTCGGCGCCCCGCCGCCCGATGGCCCGGTGGACGCGTACATCGGGCTGGCCCTCATGCGTAATTCGCCGGGCACCGACTGGCCGGAGTGGTACGCGGAACACCGTGTGCTGCCGTACCTGCGCCGCGCGGTCGACGACGGCACGATCCGCCCCGCGGAGGCGGCCGTCATCGAGCGGGTCTGCGAGCGGCTGCCGGAGCTGGCGGGCCCCGCCGAGCCGCCCGCCCGGCTGCATGGCGACCTGTGGAACGGAAACGTGCTGTGGGGCGCCGACGGTCACGCCTGGCTGATCGACCCGGCCGCGCACGGCGGACACCGTGAGACCGACCTGGCGATGCTCCGTCTCTTCGGCTGTCCCCACCTGGACCTCGTACTGGACGGCTACCAGCAGACCGCGCCCCTCGCCGACGGCTGGACGGACCGCGTCGGACTGCACCAGCTCTTCCCGCTGCTGGTGCACGCGGTGCTATTCGGCCGTGGCTACGCGGAACAGGCCCTGGACGTGGCTCGGGCGGCACAGGCGCGGTGATCCGCCTGTGCCGCCCGAGCACGAAGTCGAGGGCGAGGAGAGCGAAGGGACTGAATCATCGAAGCCGCTTTCGCGGCGGGTGAGAAGGAAGCCCCTTCATGGCCTCGCCACGGGCAACCGTAACAGTCAGTCGGGGATCAAGTCGCGCAGATTTTCGGGGGTGATGATCCGGGAGTCCGGATGCAGACCCTCGGGGCGCTCCAGTCCGATGTAGGTCACGGGCTCGTCCGGGACCGTGCCGCCGTCCCACGGCAGCACCGTCGCGCCCATGTCGGCCATCAGGCCGGTCAGATGACGGACCGTCAGCTGCTCGCGCTCCACAATCGCACGCAGCAGCGTCGCGACCGTCACCCGGTTGCCCTCGACCCGGTTGTGCGACGGCATCCCCTTCAAGTAGAGGTGCAGCCACCGGGCATGCCAACGGCCGTCCCGCCCACGCCGGAACGCGAGCGGCAGCGCGACCCGGCCCGGACCACGCAACTCCGACTTCATGCGCACCGTGCGCGGCTCGAAGGGGCGGCCCTGCTGCTCGGCCTCGCGCAGCATGAACCCGAAGAACGACTCCGCGGTCTCCTCGAAGCCCTCCCCGGAGTAGATGTTGACCTGCGGCACGATGAACGTGCTCCGCACGGTTCCGAGGCGCAGGTTGATGAACTCCGAGGCGCCGTCAGGGGCTTCGGTGATGTCGCCGGAGTGCTCGCCCTCGAAGTTCCGCAGGTTGGTGTACGACAGCCAGGACACGGTCGCGTACGTGGCGTCCAGCAACTGCGCCGACAGGTCGTAGTCGGTGTCCTGCTCCGTCTGCTTCCAGTACACGAAGAACCGCAGCAACTCGCCGTCGACCGGCGAGACGGAGCCGCGCGGCAGCACCCCGAGGCCGGACGCGGTCGCCTTGCCGCTGAGTGGAAGCGCCACATCGAGGACGTCGGGATCCACCAACAGCCGTTCCACGGCCGGGAGTCGGCGACGCGTCTCGGTATCGAGCGTGGCGATCAGCCGCTTGCGCTCCGCCGGCAGGACCGGCGCACGCGTGTCGTCGGTGACATGGGCGCGGCCGAGGCGATTGACGAACACCCGGCGCCCGCCGGTCCCTTCGGCCCGGTTGTGGAGATGCTCGCGCACCGACAGCACGACCCGGCCGGACACCAGCGGGGCGACCTCCTCCGCGGCGGCCACGACGGCATCGCGCTCCTCCTGCGTGCCGGCCGAGCGCAGCAGTCGGTCCAGCGAGCGGAACAGCTTGCCGGGCGCGGACTTCAGCAGCTCCGTCGCGCCCGTGACGTCGTCCATGCCGAGGCGTTCCTCGACCCGAGCGTCGAAGGACGGCGCCCGCTTCTCGCCACGGGCGACCGCGAACACATCGGCGGCATACGGCAGTCGCGGGTACTCGTGCGGATGCAGCCGCTCACCGAGCCGCTTGAACGCCTCGCGATGCGCGTGTACGTCGGCCAGCTTGGCCTCGGACGCGGCCACCACGGAATCGAGCCCCGCCATCAGCGCACGGCGGACCCGGCGGGACAGCCCCCGGAAACGCGTCGGCTCCTGAAGGGTCACGTCCCCGTCCGACAGCGCACAGGCCAGCCGCAGCACATCGGTCACCGTGTCCAGCAGCAGCGCCGAACCCGCGTCCAGCCGGGCCCGGTTGACGACGGCCCGGTTCTCCCGCACCGGGATCGCCTCGGGCTGCGGACCGTGCGCGCACAGCCCGGCGAGGACGCCGAGGTCACGCAGATCGTCCGCGTTCAGCGGCGTGCTGCTGCCGGCCAGGGCGAGATAGAGCGCGGTCACCTCGTCGTCCAGGGCGCCGCCCAGGTGCAGGACCGTCATCCGGTCGCCCGCGGCGGCGATCAGCTCCTCGTGCGCGGCCAGCATCTCGGTGTACGTGTGGCGGTAGGTGCCGTACGTCGGCAGGGTCAGCAGGTCCACCACACCGCTGCTCAGCTGCTCCAGAGTGCGATCACGCGTGGCGTCGTCGGCGAGGGCCTCGGCGACGCAGCGCATCCAGAAGTCGAACGTGTCCGGCACGTTGGCCGGGAAGTCGATGAAGTAGACGTTGTGCCGGACGTGGTCGCCGACCATCTCGCGGACGGCCGCCAGCGTACGGACGGCCGTGTCGACGACCGTGCCCTCGGACAGCCCCGACAGCCGGTCCATCAGTTCGGCGGAGAGCTTGAAGCCCACGGACATCAGCGCGGCGTCGAACTGCCGCGCCACGACGGCGCCTTCGCCCGCGGGACCCGTCGGGGAGGGGAGGCGGCGCGTGTGACGTACGACCAGTGCTTCGGGGCTGTGGGCCATTCCTGGATGGTCCCAGAGCCGCATGGGCACGCGCATTCGAGTTTTGCGTCGGTGGCGTACGGACCATTGACTCGGCCCGGAGGGGCCCTGACACTGGCGTGACTACGTAGTCACAGGGCTTGAGTCGGAGGCTCGCGCACTTCATGACTACGTAGTCACGGACGAGGAGGATGCATGGCGACGACCGCCGCCGAGGGCGGACGACGTCGGCGCGGCCCCGGAATGACGGAGGTCGCCCGGGTCGCCGGTGTCTCGCAGAAGACGGTGTCGCGGGTCGTCAACGGCGAACCGCATGTCAGCCCCGAGGTACGCGACCGCGTCCTGCGGGTCATCCGGGAGCTGGACTACCGCCCGAACAACGCGGCGCGTGCCCTGCTCCTCGGCCGGTACCGGCGGATCGGTGTCGTCTCGCTGGGCACCGCGCTGTACGGGCCGTCCGCCCTGCTCAGCGCGCTGGAACGGGCGATGCAGCGGGCGGGCTACTCCTTCGCGCTCGCCGGAACCCTGGAGGGCGAGCGAAGCGAGGTGGGGGTCCCCCCGGACGAAGTCTGGGGGAACGTCTCGGTCGCCGTCGAGTCCCTCCTGGAACAGGGCGTGGACGGGATCGTCCTGTCCGAGCCGATCGACGACGGCACCCCGCTCAGGTTCAGCGCGGACGTGCCGGTGGTCAGCCTCGGCGAGGGCGTGGAACTCACCGAAGGGGTGGGTGCCGTGGTCGGCGCCGACGGTGTGGCGGCCGCCCGCATGGCGACCGAGCATCTGCTCGACCTCGGTCACCGCACGGTCTGGCACCTTCCCGGACCCCAGGACTGGTACGCCGCCCGGGACCGGCTGCGCGGGTGGCGCGAAGCACTCGAAGCCGCCGGCGCCCCCGAGCCACCGCTGCCCACCGCGGGCGACTGGACCCCGGCCTCCGGATACGCGGCCGGTCGCCAGCTGGCCCAACTCTCCGAGGTCACCGCCGTGTTCGCAGCCAACGACGACATGGCGATCGGCGCCTTGCGCGCGTTCGCCGAGGCGGGACTGGCCGTCCCCGACGACGTGAGCATCGTCGGCTACGACGACATCCCCGCCGCCCCCTACCTCTCCCCACCCCTGACCACCGTCCGGCAGGACTTCACCGCCGTCGCCGATCACGCCGTCGACACCCTCATCGCCATGATCGAAGGAAAGTCCCGTCCGGCTCAGCACACCGCACTCGCGGTCGAGTTGGCCGTACGGGCCTCCACCGCACACAGTCGCTGACCCGTCGGCGGAACGGCCCGCGGCACCCCGCCGCCGGCCCGATCCGCCCTGCCCGCGTGCGCCGCCCGGGACGGCCGCGCACGCGCACTTTCGTAGCCGCACCACGTGAGGAGTCACGTGTGGACACCCCATCACGCCGAACCGTGCTCCGCAGCGCCCTGGGACTGGGGGCAGGCGCCGCACTCGCCGCCTGTGGCGCCGGGAGCACCACTGTCCGTACGTCCGGAGACGTGACGCTCTCCCTGTGGACCCACGACCCCGGATACGAGGCCTTCTTCACCAAGGGCATCACCGAGGCCGACCGGCTCACCGACTTCCGCTACCAGATCGAGGTCACCCGCGCCGGGGCCGCCGACCTCGTCACCAAGCTGCTCGCCCAGGCCGTCGCCGGCCGCGGCACGCCCGACCTCGCAGGATTCGAGATCGGCAGCTTCCCGCGGATGCTGCGCGGCGACATCGCACCGCGCCTCCTGCACGACCTCACCGCCGACATCGCCGCCGTCCCCGGCCTCCAGAAGGATCTGCTCCCGGCCCGCACCGCGCCGTACAGCATGGACGGCAGCGTCTACGCCCTCGACTCGGACACCCCGATGGTCGTCTACTACTACCGCGACGACCTCTTCACCGAGTACGGCATCCCGGACTCCGTCCCGACGTGGGAAGAGTTCGCCGAACTGGGCGCCCGTGTGCACCAGGACCGCGGTGCCTCCCTGTGCGTCGTCTCCACGGCGGGCAGTGATGTCGGCCAGCTCGTGCAGTCCTTCCAGATGCTGCTCTACCAGCGCGGCGGCGCCTTCTTCGACGCCGACCAGCAACTGGCCCTCGACTCGGCGGAGGCGGAGGAGGTGCTGCGTTTCCTGTGCGACGGACTTCGCAGCGGCTTCGTCGTCGACATCTCCGACTACTACGGGGCCGCCATGCAGACGGCCCTGAAGCAGGGCAAGGTGATCGGCCTTCCCATGGCCATCTGGTACAAGAACTACGGCCTGCTGCCCAACGTGCCCGAGCAGAAGGGGAAGTGGCGGGTGCGGGCCCTGCCCCGGTTCGCGAAGGGCGGCGGCATCACGGCCGCGGCGGGCGGCACCGGATTCGGCGTCCTCAAGGACAAGGCCAACTCCCGGGCCGCCACGGAGTTCCTCCTCAACACCTGGCTGACCCACGACGGCCAGGTCCGCCGCTTCCAGGAGACCGGCTATCTCCCCACCCGCCGGTCCGTCTTCGAGGATCCCCAACTCAACGCACTCACCGACGAGTTCTGCGGCGGCCAGCGCCTCTTCCGCCTCTACCGCTCGCTGCTCCCGGACGTACCCGCCTTCCACCAGAGCCCGGACCAGTCGATCCTCAACGACGTCCTCGCGGGCAACCTGCTGCGCGCATACCACGGCGACCTCAGCCCACGTCAAGCACTGAAGCAGACGGCGGAAGACTTCCGCGACCAGGCCGGACGCTAGGAAGGAGGCCCGACATGACCACCACCATCGTCGGCCAGACCCCCACCGCGCGTGAGCGCGTCGACACGGCCCGGACGTCTCCTCGGAAGCGTTCCTGGGCGCCCTACCTCTTCATCTCGCCCTTCTACCTGCTCTACGTCCTGTTCATGCTGATCCCCGTCGCCGTCTCGCTGTGTCTCAGCCTCACCGAATGGGTGGGACTGGGCACCCCGCACTGGGTGGGACTGCGCAACTACCGCAACCTCGCCACCGACATCAGCTTCCACCGCGCCCTCGGCAACACCGTCGTATTCGTCCTGATCTCGGTCTGCGTCGTCGTACCGCTCGCCCTGCTGATCGCCCAGGCCCTCAACACCCGGGGGCTGCGTGTCCGCGACCTGTGGCGGACGGCGTACTTCGTGCCGGTCGTCGTCTCGCCGATCATCGTCGCGCTCGTCTTCGGACTGATCTTCGACCGGCAGTTCGGGCTGCTGAACTCCGTGCTGCGTGCTCTGTTCGGCACCGGCGGCGTCGACTGGCTCGGCGACCCGAGCATGGCCAAGATCAGTATCGGCCTGGTCATGCTGTGGCGCTGGACCGGCTACCTCACCGTCTTCTTCCTGGCCGGACTCCAGGCCGTACCAAGGGAGTTGTACGAGGCCGCGGCGATCGACGGAGCCGGACGGCTGCGCACCTTCGGGACGGTCACCCTCCCGGCGCTGAAGCCGGTGACCGCGTTCGTCGTCGTCACCTCCTTCATCGGGGCTGCCCAGATCTTCGAGGAGCCGTACCTCCTCACCGGCGGCGGACCGGCCGAATCCACGCTCTCGGTGACGATGTTCATCTACCGGGCGGCCTTCCAGCGCCAGCAGTTCGGGTACGCGGCCGCCGCGGCGGTAGTGCTGTTCGTCGTGGTCTTCGGCCTGAGCATGCTCTTCAACCGTCTCCTCGGCATCGGGAGGGCGACCTCATGAAAACCGCCACGCGGACCGGCCGGGTCCTGCTGTACTCGACGCTCGTCCTGCTGCTCCTGGCCTTCCTGGCGCCGCTGCTCTGGGCGCTGAGCGGCTCGTTCAAGCCGCGCGGCGACATCTTCGCCTACCCGCCCGAGCTGATCCCCGACCCGTTCACGCTGCACAACTACCGTGCCCTGCTCGACGATCAGCCCTTCGTGCGCTGGTTCGTGATCAGCACCGTGGTCGCGGTCGTCGCGACGGCCGTGTCGGTGTTCGTGTGCGCCCTGGCCGGCTACGGCTTCGCCAAGTTCCGCTTCGCGGGCAGACAGCCGCTGTTCGCCGTCATGTTCAGCTCGCTGTCCATCCCGTTCGCGGTGATCCTCGTGCCGCTCTTCGTCATCCTCGTCAAGACCGGCCTGGGCAGCCCGTGGTTCGCGCTGATCGTGCCATGGGTGGCGCCCGCGTTCGGGATCTTCATGATGCAGCAGTACATCGTGCAGTCCGTCCCGGACTCCGTGCTCGAAGCGGCCCGTATCGACGGCGCGAGCGAGTTCGGCATCTTCCGCCGCGTCGTGCTGCCGCTGCTGCGGCCCGCGCTCGGCGCGCTGGCGGTGTGGACGTTCCTGCAGAGCTACAACAGCTTCCTGTGGCCGCTGGTCCTGGTCTCCGACAGTTCCCAGTACACCCTGCCGCTGGGCCTGCAGACCCTGTTCGTCTCCGAGCAGCGCCAGTACGACCTGGTCCTCGCCGGAGCCGTCCTCGCCGTTCTGCCCGCCGTCGCCCTCTTCGTCCTGCTCCGCAAACAGCTCCTCGACGGCCTGTCCACCGGCGCCGTCAAGGGCTGACGCCGCCTCAACCAACTTATGGGAGAACCATGTTCGAGCTGCCCCGACGGGTTCTGTTCGGTGCCGCCTACTACCACGAGTACCAGCCCTACGAGCGCCTCAAGGACGACCTCGACCTGATGGCCGAGGCCCGCTTCACGGTGATCCGGGTCGGCGAGTCGGTGTGGTCGACCTGGGAGCCGGAGAACGGCCGCTTCGACCTCGACTGGCTGCAACCGGTGCTGGACGGGGCACAGGAGCGGGGGATCTCCGTCGTCCTCGGAACGCCCACCTACGCGGTGCCGCCGTGGCTCGCCCGGCAGTACCCGGAGATCGCGGGGGAGCGGCGCACCGGTGAGCGGATCGGCTGGGGCGCCCGGCAGGAGGTCGACTTCACGCACCCGGCGTTCCGCTTCCACGCCGAGCGGATCATCCGCAAGGTCGTCGGCCGCTACGCCGGCCACCCGGCCGTGATCGGCTTCCAGGTCGACAACGAACCCGGCCTGGAACTCTTCCACAACCACGGCGTGTTCCAGCGCTTCACCGACGAACTGCGTGCGCGGTACGGAGACGTGGAGACCCTCAACCGCGCCTGGGGCCTGGTCTACTGGTCGCACCGGCTGTCGACCTGGGCCGACCTGTGGACCCCCGACAACAACGCCCAGCCCCAGTACGACCTCGCCTGGCGCCGCTTCCAGGCCCGCCTCACCACCGAGTTCATCGCCTGGCAGGCAGACATCGTGCGCGAGTACGCCCGCCCCGGCCAGTTCGTCACCACCTGCATCTCGTACGACCGCAAGGGCGTCGAGGACGACAAACTCACCGAGCGTCTCGACGTCACGGCGGGCAACCCCTACTACACGATGCAGGACGCCCTCGCCCTGCCCGACCTGGGCCGCGACGACCAGGGCTGGACGACCAACGGCACCTGGGCGCTGTACCGCAGCGCCGACCGCATGTACTCCTCCCGCCAGGAGCCCTACCTGGTCACGGAGACCAACGCCCAGGCGATCGGCACCCCGTGGAACAACCGCCCGGCCTACGACGGCCAGTGGCGCCAGGCCGCCTGGGCGCTGGTCTCCCGCGGCGCCTCGATGATCGAGTACTGGCACTGGCACACCCTGCACTTCGGCACCGAGACCTACTGGGGCGGCATCCTCCCGCACAACGGCCGCCCCGGCCGCGTCTACCGTGAACTGGCCGTTCTGGGAAAGGAGTTGGAGACGGCCGGTGACCTGGTGGCGGCGCTGACGCCCGACGCGGATGTGGCCCTCCTCTACTCCTCGCCGAGCAAGTGGGCGCTCCAGGCCCAGCCGCCGCTCGCCGTGCCTGACGGAGGCCCCGACGAAAGCTCGTACCAGACCATCTTCGACGCCTTCTACCGCGGCGCCTTCGACGCGGGCCTCCAGTCCCGCATCCTCCACCCCGGCCAACTGCCCGACCACGACCTGCCCCCCGTCCTGGTCGCCCCCGCCTTCTACGCCGCCGACGACGAGACCCTCGACCGGCTCAAGGAGTACGCGGCGAACGGCGGCCACCTGATCCTGGGCCCCCGCACGGCCTACGCCGACACCGAGGCCAGGGCCCGCACCGAGGCACAGCCTGGACTGCTCGCCGAGGCGGCCGGAGTGACGTACGACGAATTCAGCAACTTCGGAGCACCGCTCACCGTGGCCGGCAGCTCCGGCCTCCAACTCCCGCCGGGCGCCCACGCGTTGCACTGGGCGGACGGTCTGCAGCCGCAGGGCGCCGAGGTGCTGGCGGCGTACGAGCATCCGCACTTCGGGCGCTGGCCCGCGGCCACCACTCACCGGCATGGCGCCGGCCGGATCACCTACGTCGGCACGGTCCCCGACCCCGAGTTCGCCCGGGCCCTGTTCCAATGGGCCGTTTCGGCGGACGAGTGGCGCCCGGCCCTGCCGAGCGTCACCGCGACCTCCGCCACCGCCCGGGACGGCCGGCGGGTCCGCTTCCTGCACAACTGGTCGTGGGAGGAGGTGTCGGTTCCGGTGCCCGCGGCCGTACGGGATGTGCTGTCGGGCGAGGTGTACTCGGAGGCGGTGCCGATGGGGCCCTGGGACGTGAAGGTGCTTCAGGAGGAGCGGCCGTAGGGACCGCTGCTGCGGCGGACGACCAGTTCGACCGGGACGAGCGGCTCGACGCCGGGCGGCTCGGCGGGGTCGTCGATGCGGTTGAGCAGCAGCCGCAGCGACCGGGTGCCGATCTCGGCGAAGTCCGTGCGGACGGTGGTCAGCGGCGGGAGGAAGTGGGCGGCCTCGGGGATGTCGTCGTAGCCGACGACGCTGACGTCCTCGGGGACGCCCCGCCCGGCCTCGTGCAGGGCGTGCAGCACGCCGAGCGCCATCTGGTCGTTGGACGCGAACACGGCCGTGACGTCGGAGCGGCGGGCCAGCCGGCGTCCCAGGTCGTATCCGGACTCGGCGCTCCAGTCGCCGGTCAGCGGGGCGTGCACCTCGGCCCCGGCCGCCTGCAGTGTCGCCTGCCAGCCGGCGAGGCGCAGGTCGGCGGAGGTCCATCCGGTCGGGCCCGCGAGGTGGAAGACGGTCGGATGACCGAGGCGCAGCAGGTGCTCGGTGGCGTCACGGGCACCGATGCGGGAATTCGCGGTGACCAGGGGCGGACCGCCCCCGAGGTCGTTCTCCAGGACCACCAGCGGGCTGTCGAGGCGGGCGTCCGCCAGCGCCCGGCCCACCCACGACTGCGGGGCGATGGCGATCACGCCGTCCGCGCCCTCGGCCGACAGCCGGTCCACGGCCTGGACGACCGTGTCCGGGTCGGCCGTGTCGAGCGCGATGGAGCTCACCAGGTAACCGGCCTCCTGCGCCGCCGTGTTGATCGCGGTGAGGATGGAGGCGGGCCCGTAGCGCGCCGCGTCGAAGGAGATGACGCCGAGCATGCGGGTCCTGCCGCTGGCCAGGGACCGGGCGCTGCGGCTGGGGCGGTAGCCGAGCGTACGCATCGCGGCCCGCACCGCCTCGCGGGTCTCGGGGCGTACGGCAGGGTTGTCGTTGAGCACCCGGGACACGGTCTGCTTCGAGACACCGGCCAGCCGGGCCACGTCGTCCATGACGGGACGCGCCCCGGCGAAGTTCCGACGGCTGCGCCCTTTCGGAACGGCGCTACTGGTCATGGCGGGTGCTTCCTCGACATCGCGGCGGCAGGGCTTCAGCATAGGCGGCACGCACGACAGGCCCTAGCCCGGCCGGACCACCCGCTCGCCCCGCTCGCCGGCAGCCGCTGGGGGCGGTCGCGCGGGGAACTGCGCGATCAGCCCCACCGGCCCGCGGCGAACAAACCGCCTACCCAGCGGAGCGCTCAGCGCGGATGAGCCAGAGTGTGGCGGCCAGGCAGACCGCCGAGACGGCGCAGAGCAGCAGCGGGACGGCACGGATTCCGGACCACTCGATGGCCTTGCCGAGCGCCGGACCGGCCGCGACACCGCCGACCATCGAGGCGGCGATCACGACGGCACCGGCCCGCCGGGCGCCCGGGGCCGCCCGGTTCAGCCACGGCAGCCCGGTGGGAAAGATCGGCGCGATGAACAGACCGACCCCGGCGTACGCGTAGGGAGCCAGGCCCGGCACGGTGGCCAGCAGCAGGCAGACCGTCATGCCCGCACAGGAGACGGTGATGATGGCCTGCGCCGAGAAGCGCAGCGCGAGCGGCGCCACCAGGAAGCGGCCGACGGTCATCATCAGCCAGTACACGGACGTGGCGGTGGCCGCGGCCCCGGCGCCATAGCCCACGGTCTCCAGATGAGTGGGCTCCCAGCCGCCCACCCCGGCCTCGATCCCCACGTGCAGGACATACAGCGCGACGAACACTGCGAGCACAGAGCCGAGGCTGCGGCGGAGGACCCCGGAACCGGACTCCGGCACCTCACTGGAAGCCGGCGGGACCCGGTCCCGTACGCCCCTCAGGCACAGCAGCAACGGCAGGTTGGCCAGCGCGAAACCGAGGAACACCGCGGGATAGTGCTCCGCGCCCACCACACCGATCAGCGCGGGGCCGAGGATCGCGCCCACGCCGAAGTGCGCGTTGAGGACGTTCAGCATCGCGGTGGAACGGTGGCCGAAGCCGACCGCGAACAGCTGGTTCAGCCCGTAGTCGATCCCGCCGAACCCGAGCCCGGCGAGCAGTGCGGCGGCCAGGGCCACGGGCCAGCTCTGCGCCAGCGCGAACCCGGCCGCACCGACCGCCATCAGCAGATAGGAGACGCCGAGAAGCCGCCGGTTGCCGATCCGGCCGTACAGCCGGTCGAAGAGCAGCACCCCGGCCACCCCGCCCACGAAGTGCGCGCTCAGCCCCAGCCCGGCGGCCGAGGGCGACAGGCCGAACTCCTCGCGGAGAGCTGGGATCGAAGGGCCGTAGAGGGCCTGGAGCACGCCGATGAGCACGAAGCCCACGCAGGACGCGACCACCGCGGAGGGGCTGAAGACGGAAGGAGCGAGGGGAGGGGTGAGGGGCCGAGCGGACTGTTGTGCGGTCACGGGGAGAGATGTTACCGGTAACATTCAGCGTCAGGTCAAGACCCGGGACGAGGCGATGGTCGCCCCGTTGAGTAATCAACGGAGTGTTAATTTGGGGCCATGGCGTTGCGTAACGCGGTGATGGCCGCGCTTCTGGAGGGCGAGGCGTCCGGGTACGACCTCGCGAAGGGGTTCGAGGCCTCGGTGGCGAACTTCTGGATGGCCACGCCTCAGCAGCTCTACCGGGAGCTGGAGCGCATGGAGAGCGAGGGGCTGGTCTCCGCCCGGGTCGTGCAGCAGGAGCGCCGGCCCAACAAGCGGCTCTTCTCGCTCACCGAAGCCGGTCGCCACGTCCTGCGTGCCTATGTCGCCGAAGGGCCCTCGAAACCGACGGCCATCCGGGACGAGCTGATGGTCCGCGTCCAGTGCGCCGACATCGGCGACATCGACGCCGTACGGGCCGCGGTCGTCGAGCGGGTGGAGCGGTCCACCGCCAAGCTGGCCCGGTACGAGCGGATGCGTGACCGGCTGCTGGCCGGGCGCAGCGAGGACGAGTACTTCGCCGACGCCGAGCGCATCGGGCCCTACCTCACGCTGATGGGCGGGATGGCCTTCGAGCGGGCGAACCTGGAGTGGGGCCGGACGGCGCTGCGGCGACTTGAGCAGCGTGCGTCGTCGGGAGTGAGGTAGGGCGCGTCTCGGGTTATGAGCGCGCCAAGTGCCGCATGGTCAGGGCCAGTTGCAGCCTGAGCCGGCCCTGCGGGGTGCGCACCGGCCAGCCCAGCAGATGCTCGGCGTGGGCCAGCCGGTCCTGGAGCGTGGAGTGGTGGACGTTGATCCCGGTGGCCGCCGCGCGCAGGCTCGCCGTCGAGGCGACCGCGGTCAGCGTGGCCAGCAGCCAGGGCGTCGCCGCTGCCGCCGCCTCCACGGCGCGGACGTCGGGCGGGGGTTCGGCACCGGGGACGACCAGGTCGGCGAGGAGCGCGATACCGCCCAGGTCGTCGGCGTGCACGACGCGCGCGCCGGGGTCCTGAGCGGTGCCGTCCGCCGTGAACCGCAGGGCGGTGCGGGCCGCCGACCAGGAGCGCGGCAGGTCGAGCACGGGGACGGCGGGGCCGACGCCCATGCGGTGTCCGGTGTGCGGTGGATCGGTCTCCGGGTGCGCGGGTGCGATGCGGGGGCGGCCGTCGTACGGCGCCAGGGCGCGGGCCCGTCCAGCGGGGTCCAGGCCCAGCCGGCGGGCGGCGTGCAGCCGGGCCGCTTCCGGAGCGGTGGCGTCGAGGAGGGTTTCGACGAGGGCGGGATCGTCGACGGGGGCCCGGCCCCGGGTGCGGTCGAGGACCCGCCGTACGGCACCGGCCGCTCGCTCCAGGATCACCGCGTCGACCACACTGGGCTCCGCCTCCGCGCGCTCCAGCCACAGCGCCGGCGCACCGTCCGGAATCAGCGCCGCCGACGGCCAGCCGGGATCCGGCGGGAGGTCGGAGTCCCGCCGGGTGCCGTCCGGCTCCACGCGCACCTGTACCCGCCGGTCGGCGTCGAACAGCCGCGCGGGCACCCCGGCCAGTACGGCCGCCCCGCGCACCAGCGTCTCCAGACCGGCCCGGGACTCGGACAGCCGGTCGAAGTAGGCGATGACCCGCACGGCGGCACCGGCGTCCGGATCCAGCGCCGTCAGGCGCCCGGCCAGCTCTTTCATCTGCCCATGGTGCGGCATCGGGGCGTGTATGAGGAGCCTGTGGGGGCACCGGATCCGGGGGGAGCGGGGGTCGGTCGGGCTTCAGTTCCCCAACAGCCGTCGCAGCCACTGCACATGCGCCGCCCGGGCCGCCTGGGACAGTGCCGCCTGCGGGGCGAAGCCGTCGAAGCCGTGGAAGCCGCCCGGCCACACATGCAGCTCGGCCACGCCGCCGGCCTGCCACAGGCGTGAGGCGTAGGCGACGACCTCGTCCCGGAAGGTCTCCGCGGAACCGACGTCCAGGAAGGCCGGCGGCAGCCCGGTCAGGTCCTCGGCCCGGGCCGGTGCCGCGTAGGCGGGCACGTCCGGGCCGCCGCACGCCTCGCCGAGCAGCGCCGTCCAGCCGGTCTCGTTGGACGTGCGGTCCCATATGCCGAGGCCCGCCATCTGGTACGACGACGCCGTGTCGTTGCGGTCGTCCAGCATCGGGCACATCAGGAGCTGCCCGACCGGCTGCGGCCCCTTGCGGTCACGGGTGAGCAGAGCGAGCGCCGCGCACAGCCCGCCGCCCGCGCTGGCCCCGGCGATGACGATCCGCTCCGCGTCCCCGGTGATCTCGTCCGCGTGGTCCGCCGTCCACAGCAGACCCGCGTACACGTCCTCGACCGGCGCAGGGTGCGGATGCTCCGGCGCCAGCCGGTACTCGACGGACACCACGACCGCGTCCAGCTCCCGGGCCCAGGCCAGTGGTACGTCCACGCCGACCCGGTTGGTGCCGAGGACCATGCCGCCGCCGTGGACGTGGTAGACGATCGGACGCGGGCCGGCGACCGGCTCGGCGGCCGGACGGCAGATCAGCAGCGAGATGTCCGGGGCTCCCTCCGGCCCGGGCACGACCCGGTCCTCGACCTCGAAGAACCCGCCGTCGGTGAGGTCCAGCTCGGCCAGCATCTGGATGCCCGGGCCGGTTCTCACCTCCTCGATCTCCTCCGAGGTGAGACTGGGCGAGATCATGTCCTTGATCGTCTCCAGCGCGGCGGCGAGCTCAGGGTCGAACGGGGGCGGCACCTGGGTCATGGCTACTCCTTGCATCACGCTGTGGCGCGGCGGCTCTTGTGGTCATGGTGCGCGCACGGCGGCGGCCCGGGACCGCCGCCGTACGGCGGAACCTGCCCGCCGTACGGCGGGTGGCACCCCGCTGACCAGGCCCTCCGCGCCCGTGGGCTTGCCATGACATGACCTTTTGTTCACCTTCCGTCAGTGGAAGGGATGGGAAGCGGCGACAACGCTGTCCAGGCCCCACCGCACCAGGAGTATCCAGTGAACGTCTCCCTCACCGGCTGGCTGCTGACCGTAGCCGCCCTCTGCGCCCTCGTCGCCGTCGACTTCTTCATCGGCCGCAAGCCGCATGACGTGTCGGTCAAGGAGGCGGGGATCTGGACGGCCGTATGGGTGGTGCTGGCCTGTCTGTTCGGGCTCGGCCTGGCCGTCTTCGGCGGTGGGCAACCCGCCGGTGAGTTCTTCGCCGGCTTCATCACCGAGAAGTCGCTGAGCGTCGACAACCTCTTCGTCTTCGTCCTGATCATGGCGAAGTTCTCGGTGCCCTCGCAGTACCAGCAGCGCGTGCTGATGGTCGGTGTCCTGATGGCCCTCGTCCTGCGGGCGGGCTTCATCGCGGCCGGGGCGGCGATCATCTCGACGTTCTCGTGGGTGTTCTACCTCTTCGGCGCCTTCCTGATCTGGACCGCCTGGAAGCTGATCCAGGACGCCCGCAAGGAGGAGCACGAGGAGGAGTACCAGGAGAACAAGCTGCTCAAGATGGTCGAGCGCCGCTTCGGTGTGGCCGACCGTTACCACGGCACCAAGCTGTGGGTCGAGCAGAACGGCAAGCGGGTCATGACCCCGATGCTGGTCGTGATGCTCGCCATCGGCTCGACGGACGTGCTCTTCGCCCTCGACTCCATCCCCGCCATCTACGGTCTGACCAAGGACCCGTACATCGTCTTCACGGCCAACGCGTTCGCGCTGATGGGTCTGCGGCAGTTGTACTTCCTCATCGGCGGCCTGCTGAAGAAGCTGGTCCACCTCAGTTACGGCCTGTCGATCATCCTCGGCTTCATCGGCGTCAAGCTGGTGCTGCACGCCCTGCACGAGTCCGGGGTCCACGTCCCGGAGATCTCCATTCCCTTCTCGCTCGGCTTCATCGTGCTGGTCCTGGCGGTGACCACGGTGACGAGCCTGCGCGCCGCGAAGAAGCAGGAGCAGGAGAACGAGCAGGAACGCGTGGCATAGCGCGCGCGGCCGCTTGACTTCGAGAGCACTCCAGGTTCTACCGTCACCGGCGTCGGTGACGGTCCGGACGGACGGAGACGAACACATGCGGGTCGGCGTGCACATCAACCGGTTCGACCATGCTGGGGGCGGGGCCGTGCTCGGCGCCGAACTTGCCGCGGCGGGTGCCGCGGCCGAGGCGGCGGGCGTGAGCTGGCTGTCCGTGATGGACCACTACTTCCAGATGGAGTTCAACGACCGGGCCGAGGACCCCATGCTGGAGGCCTATACCACCCTGGGCTTCCTCGCCGGCCACACCTCCACGGTCCGGCTGGGCGCGCTGGTGACCGGAGTGACGTACCGCCACCCGGGACTCCTCGCGAAGATCGCCACCACGCTCGACGTGCTGTCCGGCGGCCGGGCCACCCTCGGTATCGGTGCGGCCTGGTACGACCGCGAACATCAGGGACTCGGCGTGCCGTACCCCTCGACCGCCGAGCGTTTCGAGCGGCTGGAGGAGACGCTGCGGATCTGCCTCCAGATGTGGGACCCGGAGGCGAACGGCCCCTTCGAGGGCAAGCACTACCGGCTCGCCGAGACCCTGTGCGTCCCGGCGCCGGTCAGCTCGCCGCGCCCGGAGATCATGATCGGGGGCGGCGGCGAGCAGAAGACACTGCGACTGGTCGCCCGCTACGCGGACGCCTGCAACCTGATCGTCTCCTCACCTGAGCAGGCCAGGCACAAGTTCGATGTCCTGCGCCGCCACTGCGACACCGAGGGGCGCGACTACGACGCGATCCGCAAGACCATCGTCTACACCGGTGAGCCCGCCACCCACGGTGACCTCGACGCCTTCACCCAGGACATCACGGGCTACACCAAGCTCGGCATCGACACGGTGATCCTCGGCCCGCGCACCGGCGAACCGGCCGGGTGGATCGAGCGGTTCGCGGGTCCGACGGTTCAGCGAATGGCCGGGCTCGACTGAGGGGCAAGCCCGTCCGGCCCGAGAAGCCCCGCCGCTCACCGGCCCGCCGGGCTCGGCTCGGTGAGGGCGGGGCGGCTGCGGGAGACGATGCGCATGCCGTGGTCGTCGACGACCCGGACCTGGAGCGAGCCGCAGCCGCAGCGGGTCCACACCGTTCCGCCGGCCGCGGTGACGTGCCGGGACACGACCTGGAAGGGCTCGGCTCCGTCGGGCCAGCCGCAGTGCGGGCAGACGGTGCCGGTCGTGCTGGTCATGGGAACTCCTTGGACGTCATGGCTGGTTGACCGTCGCGACACAGCCAGGGTGCAGCGCCACCTCCGTACACGTCCAGGTTGACTTTGTGGACTCCACCTTGAAGCGTGGACTTCATGATTGACCTGCGCCGACTGCACATCCTGAGGGCCGTCGCCCACTACGGCACGGTCACCGCGGCCGCCCAGGCCCTGCACTTCACCCCGTCCGCCGCCTCCCAGCAGATCCGGCAGCTGGCCCGCGATCTGGGCGTCGACCTTCTCGAACCGCAGGGCCGTGGGGTACGTCTCACCCCGGCCGCCGAGAGCCTGCTCGCGCACGCCGACGCCATCCAGGCCCGCTGGGACCGGGCCGAGCTGGATCTGCGGGCCGACCAGGGCGAACCCGCGGGGCCCTTGCGCGTGAGCGGATTCCCGCTGGCCGTTTCGGTGTTGCTGGCGCCCATGGCGGCGCGGCTGCGCGGACGCCATCCGCGTCTGGACGTGCGGATCCAGGAGACGGAGGTGCCGGAGAGCTTCAACCTGCTCTTCGAGGGGGAGTGCGATCTGGCGGTCGTCGAGGCCACCGTGTACAACCCGCCCCTCAGCGACGCACGCTTCGACCAACAGCCGCTGCTGGACGACCCGTTCGACCTCGTCGTACCCGAAGATCATCCCTTGGCGGAGCGAGGCAGGATCGACCTCGCGGAGGCGGCGCACGAGCCCTGGATCGCCCCCGTGCCGGACAGTCCCTGCCGTATGCATGTGATGTCGGCAGCCGAGGCGGCCGGGTTCACTCCGGACGTCGTGCACCAGGCGATGGACTGGAACGTGATGGCCCATCTCGTCGCGCACGGCCTCGGGGTCGCCCTGATCCCACGGCTGGCACAGCTGACGCCCCACCTGCCCATCACCCGGGTGCAGTGCGCGGCCGAGCCGCACCGCAAGCTCCTCACCTGCACGCGCCGCGGCGGCCATGAGCGCCCCGCGGTCGCGGCCGCGCTGGCGGAACTGCGTGAGCTGGCGCCCAAGGCGGTGGCCTGACGCACGCAGGGGCCGGAGCCTCGCGCGGCTCCGGCCCCTGTAGGGGAGGGGTGTGGCTCAGGCCGCGGCGGTCTCGCCGGCGTGCACGTGCAGCCGGGCGACGACCTCGGCGAGGTCCGCGGCGACCTCGGCGTCGTCGGCCGGGTGCGTCTCGGCGAAGCGGGTCACGGAACCGGGGATGGACAGCTTGACGTCCTCCAGCACCTTGCCGCCGGCGATGCCCACCGCCTTGCGGGCCTCGTCCTGCGCCCACACGCCGCCGTACTGGCCGAAGGCGGTGCCGACCACGGCGACCGGCTTGTTGGTGATCGCGCCGGCACCGTACGGGCGGGACAGCCAGTCGATGGCGTTCTTCAGGACGGCCGGGATGGTGCCGTTGTACTCGGGCGAGAAGAACAGGAACCCGTCGGCGGCCTGCGCGGCCTCACGCAGCTTGGCGGCCGGGGCCGGGACGCTGCCCTCGATGTCGATGTCCTCGTTGTAGAACGGGATCTCGGCCAGGCCCTCGAAGAGGTGGATATCCGCGCCCTCAGGGGCCAGCTTGACGGCGGCCTCGGCGAGCTGACGGTTGTGCGAACCGGCGCGAAGGCTGCCGACGAGCGCAAGGATGCGAACAGACATGCGAACTCCAGGATGCTGAAACATTGCCGAAACGATCCGGACCGTGGTCCGCTTAATGTTGTAGCACCATAACCGGACCGCGGTCCAGTTTCATTCCCCATGCTTTACGCTGTCTTCATGTCCGCCTCTCTGCCGCCCTTCCCGGGGCCTCAAGAGCCCTTCGACGAAGCCGAGTTGCTGCAGCTCGGCAGCGCCGAGGACGAGCCGTGCCTGCGTGCCGACGCGGCCCGCAACCGGGCCCGGCTGCTGGAGGCCGCCGCCGAGCTGATCGCCGAGCACGGCGTCGCCGGGGTCACGATGGAGGCGGTGGCCGCGGCGGCCGAGGTGGGCAAGGGCACGGTCTTCCGCCGCTTCGGCGACCGCACCGGCCTGCTGACCGCACTGCTCGACCATTCGTCGCGCAAGCTGCAGGCCGACTTCCTCAGCGGACCGCCGCCCCTGGGGCCCGGGGCGCCGCCGGTCGAGCGGCTGCGGGCGTTCGGCGTGGCCGTGCTGTACCGCTCGGCCGAGCAACTGGAGCTGCAACTGGCCGCCCAGCCGGAACCGACCCGCCGGTACTCCCACCCGTCACTGAGGGCCCTGCGCACACACATGATGATCCTGCTGCGGCAGATCGTGCCCGACGCCGACTGCGAACTCCTCGCCCAGACGCTGCTGGGCTACCTCGATCCCGCCGTGATCCACCATCTGACCAAGCAGTGCGGGATGCCGCTGGAGCGGCTGGAGACGGGCTGGGTCGACCTGGTCGCCCGCGTCACGCGTACCGACCCGCCTCGCTGAGCCGCGTTCGTACAACTTTCATCCGCCCGATCCCGCCCGCACCCCCGCCCCGGCCCTCTGCCAAGATGCGATACGTCATGGTGCAGATACCGAAAACGCCCGCCCCCGTGTCGCCCGCGCAGCACCCTGTGCCCACGAGCGCCGATGTGGCCCGCCTGGCCGGCGTCTCGCGCGCGACCGTCTCCTACGTGCTCAACAACACCAGCGCCGTCCGGATCAGCGAGCCGACCCGGCGCCGGGTCCACCAGGCGGCGAAGGAACTCGGGTACGTGCCGCACGCCGCCGCCCGCAGCCTGCGCGCCGGGCACAGCCGGCTGGTCCTGATGCCCGCCCCGACCATCCCGGTCGGCCCGCTCTACAGCCAGTTCATCAACGAGCTCCAGTGGGCGCTCAGCCGCCTCGACTACACGGTCGTCCAGTACGGCACCGTCGGCCTGCACGGTGACGAAGCCGCCCGCGCCTGGGCGGAGTTGCGGCCCGTCGCCGTCCTCGTCCCGGGCGCCGGCCTCGGCCCGCAGGGGGTCACGGTGCTGAAGCGGTCCGGCGCCCGGGCCGTCGTCACCCTCGGCCCCGAAACCGTCGACGGCGCCCACGCCCTGCTCATGGACCACGCGACCGTCGGCCACTGCGCCGCCACCCATCTGTACGACCGCGGCCGGCGCCGGATCGGCGTCGTCGTACCGGAGGAGCCCGGCCTGGAGACCTTCTCCGCGCCCCGCCTCGCGGGCGTGCGCCGCGCCCTGCACGGCACGGACGCCACCGTCACCGAACTGCCTCTCGCCTACGAGGAGTCCGCCGGCGCCCGGCTCGCCGCGCGCTGGCGGAAACTCGACCTGGACGCCGTGTTCGCGTACAACGACGAGTACGCGATGCTGCTGATGCGCGCGCTGCAGGACGAGGGGGTCGACATTCCCGGGGACACGGCGATCATCGGAGCCGACGACCTGACGCTGGGGCGGCTGCTGCGGCCCCGGCTGAGCACGGTCCACATCGAGCTGCCGTCCGGCCGTGACCTCGCCGAACTCGTCGACCGCGCGGTGCGCGACCCGGGCATCGCACCCGAGCGGCACACCGTGCTCGGTGCCACGGTGGTCCACCGCGAATCCAGCTGAACCCCAGGGGAGGCGCACCATGCGCACGACGGTCGGCATCATCGGCGGCGGCCCCGCCGGACTGCTCCTCGCCCGTCTGCTGCACCGGGCGGGCATCGACTGCGTCGTGCTGGAGAGCAGGACCAGGGAATACGTCGAACAGCGCCAGCGCGCCGGCATGCTGGAGCAGGGCACGGTCGACGCCCTGCGCGAGGCCGGCGCCGCCGACCGTCTCGGCGCCGAGGGACTGGTCCACCAGGGCATCGAGCTGCGCTTCGACCGGGAACGGCACCACCTCGACTTCCCGGCCCTCACCGGCGGCAGCACCGTCACGATCTACGCCCAGACCGAGATCGTGAAGGACCTCGTGGCGCTCCAACTGGCCGAAGGGCCACCGCTGTTGTTCGAGGCGGAGGCGCTCACTGTGGAGAAGCCGGAGAGCGAGGCGCCCGTCGTGCGGTTCCGGCACGAGGGGCGTGAGCAGGCGCTGACCTGCGACTGGGTGGTCGGCTGCGACGGCTCCCACGGCATCGCCCGGGACAGCTTCCCGGCCGCGTCCAGCCGGACGTACGCGCACGACTACCCGTACTCCTGGCTCGGGATCCTCGCCGACGTACCGCCGTCCTGCGACGAGTTGATCTACGCCCGTGGCGAGCACGGATTCGCCCTGCACAGCATGCGCTCGCCGAGCGTCTCACGCCTGTATCTGCAGGTCCCGAACGGCACCGACCCCGACGACTGGCCGGACGACCGCATCTGGGACGAACTCGCCGCCCGCTTCGCCATCGACGCCGACTGGACCCTGCGTCGCGGCCCGATCACGTCCAAGTCGGTGACACCGATGCGGAGTTACGTCCACGAACCGATGCGCCACGGACGGCTGCTGCTCGCCGGGGACGCCGCCCACATCGTGCCGCCCACCGGGGCCAAGGGCCTCAACCTCGCCGTGTCCGACGTACGCGTCCTCGCCCGCGCCTTCGGTGAACTGCACCGCACCGGGGACGAGCAACTCCTCGACAGATACTCGCAGGTGTGCCTCGCCCGGGTCTGGCAGGCGACTCGGTTCTCGTACGACATGACGACGATGCTGCACGTACGGCCGGACGGGGACGCCTTCGACGACCGGCTGCAGCGGGCACGCCTGCGCCGGATCACCGCATCCCGCCACGCTGCCGCCGAACTGGCCGCGAACTACGCGGGACTGCCGCTGGCGCTGTAGGGCGATATGCGCCACGCCGCCGCGCACACGGCGACGTGGCCAGGGCACAACGCCCCCGCGCTCACTCGCCGTTCTGCTCGGCCTTGGCCTGCTGCTCCTCGACGGCCTTGCGGACCTCGTCCATGTCCAGCTTCCGGGCCTGTCCGATGACGTCGGTCAGCGCGGCCTCGGGCAGGGCGCCGGGCTGCGCGAACACGGCGACGCGGTCCCGGACGATCATCAGGGTCGGGATCGACTGGATACCGAACGCGGAGGCCAACTCCGGCTGCGCCTCCGTGTCGACCTTGCCGAACACCAGATCGGGGTTCTCCTCGGCTGCCTTCTCGTAGACCGGGGCGAACTGACGGCACGGCCCGCACCAGGACGCCCAGAAGTCGATCAGGACGAACTCGTTGTCCGTGACCGTCTGGTCGAAGTTCTCCTTGGTGAGCTCCACGGTGCTGCTCATGGCGTGATTCCCTCTTCCTGATGTCGGGGCGAAGCCGTCCGCACAACACGTCCGACCCCTTGCGTATTCCGCGCACGTACCCGTGTGGCCACAGCGCACACCACCCACCAGACTGACCCCATGACGGATACGGATTCCAACGTGTACGACGTCGTGGTGCTCGGTGCCGGGCCCGTGGGGGAGAACGTCGCCGACCGCACCCGTGCGGCCGGCCTCGCCACCGCGATCGTGGAGAGTGAGCTGGTCGGCGGCGAGTGCTCGTACTGGGCGTGCATGCCCAGCAAGGCCCTGCTGCGCCCGGTCATCGCGCAGGCCGACGCCCGCCGCCTCGCCGGTCTGAAGCAGTCGGTGCAGGGCCCGCTCGACACCGCCGCGGTCCTCGCCCGCCGCGACGAGTTCACCTCCCACTGGAAGGACGACGGCCAGGTCCAGTGGATCGACGGCATCGGCGCCGACCTCTACCGCGGCCACGGCCGCCTCACCGGACCCCGCGAGGTCACTGTGACCGGCCCGGACGGCGGACAGCACGTGCTGACCGCACGGCACGCCGTCGTTGTCGCCACCGGCAGCCGCGCCCTCGTGCCCGATCTGCCCGGGCTCGCCGACGTCAGGCCGTGGACCAGCCGGGAGGCCACCAGCGCGAAGGCCGCGCCCGGGCGGCTGATCGTGGTGGGCGGCGGGGTCGCCGCCACCGAGATGGCCGCCGCCTGGCAGGCCCTCGGCTCGCAGGTCACGCTCCTTGTCCGCGGCAAGGGCCTGCTCAACCGCATGGAGCCCTTCGCCGGCGAGCTGGTCGGCGACGGGCTCACGGAAGCGGGGGTGGACGTCCGTACCGGCACGTCGCTGGCGTCGGTGACCCGTGAGCACGGCACGGTCGTCGCCGTGACCGAGGCCGGCGACCGTATCGAGGGCGACGAGATCCTCTTCGCCACCGGGCGCGCCCCGCGCACCGACGACATCGGGCTGGACACGGTCGGCCTGGAGCCGGGCTCCTGGCTGCCGGTCGACGACAGCCTGCGCGTCACCGGCAGCGACTGGCTCTACGCGGTCGGCGACGTCAACCACCGCGCCCTCCTCACCCACCAGGGCAAGTACCAGGCCCGGATCGCGGGCGCCGCCATCGCCGCCCGCGCCTCGGGCGTACCGCTCCTGGAGTCGGACCCGTGGGGCGCGCACGCCGCCACCGCCGACCACGCGGCCGTACCCCAGGTCGTGTTCACCGATCCGGAGGCGGCGGCCGTAGGACTCTCCCTCGCCGAGGCGGAACAGGCGGGCCATCGCGTCCGCGCCGTGGACGTCGAGCTGTCCTCGGTGGCCGGCGCGGGCCTGTACGCCGACGGCTACCGCGGCCGCGCCCGCATGGTCGTCGACCTGGAACGCGAGATCCTCCTCGGCGTCACCTTCGTCGGCCCCGGCGTCGGCGAACTGATCCACTCGGCCACGATCGCGGTCGCAGGGCAGGTTCCGATCGGCCGGCTGTGGCACGCGGTGCCGTCCTACCCGACGATCAGCGAGATCTGGCTGCGGCTGCTGGAGTCCTACCGGGACAACTGAGTCACGCCTCAGGCAGCCGGAATCCCAGCGCAGCCGACGCCGCATCCGGCGTCGGCTGCGCCCAGCGTTCGGCCATCGCCCGGCCCGAGGACAGTGAGCGCAGCTCCGCGCGGTCCAGATACAGGGTGCCGTCGAGGTGGTCCGTCTCGTGCTGCACGATCCGCGCGGGCCAGCCGCTGAACACCTCGTCCAGCGGGCGGCCGTACTCGTCCTCGCCCGTCAGCCGCACCTCGGCGTGCCGTGCCACCACCGCCTGCCAGCCCGGCACGCTGAGGCAGCCCTCGAAGAACGCGGCCCGGCCGGGCCCGACGGCTTCGTACGACGGATTGACCAGCACCCGGAACGGCTGCGGCACCCGCCCGCGCGCCACCCGCACCTCCTCGGGAACCGGCGCCGGGTCCTCGATGACCGCGATCCGCAGCGGCACCCCCACCTGCGGGGCCGCCAGGCCCACACCCGGCGCCGCGTGCATCGTGCCGCGCAGCGCCGTGACGAACCGCGTCAGAAGCGCGGAGTCCAGCTGTCCGTCGAAGGGCTCGGCGGCGTGCCGCAGCACCGGTTCGCCCGCCTCGACGATGGTCAGCGGCCCCTCGGTGGCGAGGAGTTCCTCGACCAGCTCGGCAAGGGGCGCGCGGTCATGGGGAGATGCCATCGCGCCAGAATGCCACGGCACCACGACGACCGGATCGCGACTGTGTGGCGTATGTCACTCCAGATGCCGGGAACTCGGCGCCCCCTTCCCCCGACTACTGGACCGCCAGACCCGAGAAACGTCCCCAGCCCCGGAGAAGCCGCCGATGTCCATCGCTCCCTCGACCTCCACGGACGAGGCCCCGAAAGCCGCCGCCCCGGCGCCGTCCCGCAGCAGATGGGCCCCGCTCCGCCCCCTGGTCCTGCGTCTGCACTTCTACGCGGGACTCCTCGTCGCACCGTTCCTGCTCGTCGCCGCCACCACCGGTCTGCTGTACGCCGCCTCGTTCCAGGCCGAGAAGATCGTGTACGCCGACGAGATGACCGTCCCGGTCGGCGACACCAAGCTGCCGATCTCCGAGCAGGTGGCCGCCGCCCGCAAGGCCCACCCCGACGGCACGGTCTCGGCGGTACGCCCCTCGCCGGAGGACGACGCGAGCACCCGGGTGCTGCTGTCCGGCGTCAAGGGCGTCGACGACACCCATACGCTCGCCGTGTTCGTCGACCCGTACACGGCCGAGGTGCGTGGCGCCCTCGAACAGTACGGCTCGACCGGCGCACTGCCGCTGCGCACCTGGATCGACGAGTTCCACCGGGACCTGCACCTCGGCGAGAACGGCCGCCTCTACAGCGAGTTCGCCGCGAGCTGGCTGTGGGTGATCGCGGGCGGTGGCGTGGTGCTGTGGCTGTCCCGCCGCCGGGCCCTGCGGAAGGTACGGGGCACCAGCGGGCGGCGCCGCACACTGGGCCTGCACGGGACCGTGGGCGTCTGGGCCGCCATCGGGTTCTTCTTCCTGTCCGCGACCGGCCTGACCTGGTCGACCTACGCCGGCGCCAACATCGACGAGCTGCGGACCTCGCTCGGCCACTCCACTCCGTCGATCTCGGCGACCGCGGGCGGCGATCACGGTGGCCACGGTGCCGCGGCCGGTTCCGGGGGGAGCGCCGAGCACGGTGTCGGACTCGACAAGATCCTGACCGCCGCGCGTTCCGAAGGGCTCGGCGATCCGGTCGAGATCGTTCCGCCCGCGGACGCGTCGTCCGCGTACGTCGTCAAGCAGGTGCAGCGCAGCTGGCCGGAGAAGCAGGACTCGGTCGCGATCGACCCGGCCACCGGCGAGGTCACCGACGTGCTGCGGTTCGACGACTATCCGCTGCTCGCGAAGCTGACCCGCTGGGGCATCGATCTGCACACCGGAGTCCTCTTCGGCCTGGTCAACCAGATCGCGCTGATGCTCCTCGCGCTCAGCCTGATCCTGCTGATCGTGCTGGGCTACCGCATGTGGTGGCAGCGTGGCCGCGGCTCCGCCTTCGGCCGGCCGATCCCGCGCGGCGCCTGGCAGCAGGTGCCCCCGCAGATCCTCGTGCCGCTGGTCGCCGTGATCGCCGTCCTCGGCTACTTCGTGCCGCTGCTCGGTATTCCACTGGCCGCGTTCATCGTGGTGGACGTCGTGCTCGGGGAGATCGGCCACCGCCGGGGACGGCGGACGCCGGGCAACGCGGAGGTATGAGTCGGGCGGGGGGCCGGTTCCCTTGCAGGAACCGGCCCCGTCGTGTCTCAGAGCCGCTCGAAATCCCCGGCGAGCGCCGAGGCCAGGCGCATGTGCTGCTCCGCCTCCTCGTGCCGTCCCTGCCGCTGCAGGGTCCGGCCCAGCATCAGCCGGGCGTAGTGCTCCACCGGGTCGCGCTCGACGAGCGTGCGCAACTCGGTCTCGGCGCGGCGCAGTTGGGCCGAGTGGTAGTAGGCACGCGCCAGCAGCAGCCGCGGTCCGGTCTGCTCCGGCACCTCCTCGACCAGCCCGTCCAGAACCCGCGCTGCGGCGGCGTAGTCCCTGGCGTCGAAGAACATCCGCGCGCGCTCCCAGCGCTCCGCCTCTGTTCCGTGGTCGTAGTACGTCGTGTCCACTCGTGACCTCCTTCGGCGCCGTCAACGGAGCACGGTGGTTGAATATTCCACTACTGGGTCAGTGGGCCATGGCGGCGAGCTCGGCGTTGGCCCGCTCGGTGATGACGGTCAGCACCCGTCCGGCGGTGGCCAGTTCATCCTCCGGGATACCGCCGTAGATCCGGGCGCTGATGGGGGCGGTCTCGGCCGAAGTCCTGTCGAGCAGGGCCTGTCCGGCGTCCGTGATCCGTAGCTGGGACGGCTCCTGAGGGGCCAGCAGGTTCGCCGCGAGCAGTTCGTCGACCACGGAGTTCGCGTCCGCGGCGTCGATCTTCAGCGCGCCGACGACACTGTCGACGAGGCGGTTCCGCTCGATCGGTCCGTCGGCGGTGGCGGCGGACCGGAGGGTGACGGACTGCTGGAACGTGGCGCCGTGGCGGGCCAGTGCCTGCTCGAGAAGCGCGCGGGCGGCGTAGTGGGCCAGAGCTATGACGCGGGGGTCGACCGGGGGAGTGGTGGTGGTCATGACTGCTCCTTGTCGGACTCACTGTCCATGGCGAACGGGTCAAGAGGTGCGTCGAGCAGGGTTGCCAGATCGCGGGTGAACTCCCGGGTGCGCGGGCTGCCGAGGCCGCCGAGGGGCTCCAACAGCTGTTGCAGCAGGCCTTGGACGACCTTGATCGCCTCCCGGGTCCGCTCACGGCCCTGCTCGGTCAGGGCCAGTTGCACCGCGCGCGGGTCGCGGGGGTCCCGGGTGCGTTCGAGCAGGCCTGCCGTTTCGAGGTTTCGTGCCAGCTTGGAGACATACAGCGGTTCGAGGCCGGTGTGGTCCGCGAGGCGCCGCTGGCTGGGGCGCTCGCCGCCGCGCTGCATGCCGTACAACGAGGCCACCAGCGCGTACTGCGCGTGGGTCAGTCCCAGCGGGGTCACCGCGCGGTCGACCGCGACCCGCCACTTGGTGGACAGCCGCCAGACCAGGAAGCCGGGCGTCGCGCCCTCGGAAGCCATGCTCATGCGAATAGAGTACATGGCTACTATATCCATGGCTACTATTTTCGGAGGCGCCTGGCCTGCGTTGGACTGACGCGGAGACTCCCGCGGGTCTAGGTTGGGCGCCATGAGCAATCTTGATCGCGAGGCGGTTCCCGCTCTGTGCGGCGGCCGCGGCTTCGTCGTGCCGGAGCCCGTGCGTGAACTTCTCAGCCCTCGCCACGTCAAGCTCGGCGAGTCCACCGAGGTCCGCCGTCTCCTGCCCAACCTGGGTCGCCGTATGGTCGGCGCCTGGTGCTTCGTCGATCATTACGGCCCCGACGACATCACCGACGAGCCCGGCATGCAGGTCCCGCCGCACCCGCACATGGGGCTGCAGACGGTGAGCTGGCTGCACGAGGGCGAGGTGCTGCACCGCGACTCGACGGGCAGCCTGCAGACCATTCGCCCGCGCGAACTGGGTCTGATGACCTCGGGCCGGGCGATCAGCCACTCCGAGGAGAGCCCCCGCTCACACGCCCGCTTTCTGCACGGCGCCCAGCTGTGGGTCGCCCTCCCCGACGGTCACCGTCACACCGACCCGCGCTTCGAGCACCACGGCGAACTGCCCGTCGTCACCGCGCCCGGCCTCAGGGCCACGATGATCCTCGGCGAGCTCGACGGCGCCGCCTCGCCCGGCACGACGTACACCCCGATCGTCGGCGCCGACCTGGCCCTCGCCGGCGGCGCGGACGTACGCCTGCCGCTGGAGCCGGACTTCGAATACGCCGTGCTGTCCATGTCCGGCGAGGCGCGGGTGGACGGCGTGCCGGTGCTGCCCGGCTCGATGCTCTACCTCGGCTGCGGCCGCACCGAACTGCCGCTGCGCGCGGCGTCGGACGCGGGGCTGATGCTTCTCGGCGGTGAGCCGTTCGAGGAGGAGCTGATCATGTGGTGGAACTTCATCGGGCGTACCCAGGCCGACATCGAACAGGCCCGGCAGGACTGGATGACCGGCTCGCGCTTCGGCGAGGTGAAGGGGTACGACGGTGATCCGCTGCTGGCGCCGGAACTGCCGCCGCTGCCGTTGAAGCCGCGGGGCAGGGTGCGCTGAGCTGCGAATTCGGCGGCTGGGGAGCTGACCGGCGCGGGACGCGGTGTTGCGTGGCGCGAGAGGTTCGGCGCGAGTGCGGGGTCGGCGGTGGGCCAGGCGATCACGCGTGGTGGGAGGACCACCGGTGCCGGCTGGAGCGCGTGGTGCGGGAAGTCGGCAACGGCTGCTCTCGCCCTGCTGCCCCCGATCCCACCGGCTGTGGGGTCGGCCTTGCTAGCCCTCCGGTCCACGCCATCGATCCCACCGAGCCCAGGCTTTCAGCTGATCACCTCTGAGACTCATGGCGGGCCCGGCGCCATGCTTCCTCGAAGTCATCGGCGTCCGAGCCGATTTCGACGAGACGCGCCGCGCTTCCTTCTGGATCCAGTCCGCACCAAACTGCACCCGGGGCCGCGTCGTAGTGCAGCTCGGCCACTGCGGGTCCGGCCGGCAATGATCCGGCCAACGTCAGCCTGAGCAGGGCCGGGACGAGCCCGGTACGGAGGATGACGCCGGAACCCACAGCACCGCTGGGGCCGCTCGACGCGGGCCGGCTTTATTCGGTTGCCGCTGCCGGTGTCCGCCCTTCACCATGGGCGAGCCACCGGGAGCTGCCCGGTGCTTCACGAGAGGAGGCACGACCGTGATTACGACTGTCCTCGGCCTGCCCGCAGACCGACTCCCTCTCGCCTCATGGAGCACCTCCAGCGATGTCTCACGACGATCTCTCGCAGCACCCTCAGCACCCGGCATTTCCTGACGCCTTCATCACTGACCCCCACCGCTACGTCCCGCCGCAGCGTGATCTGAGCGACCTCGACGACCGGTTCGTCTTCGACTTCCATGCCTACGACGACCTCGAGGACGGCCAGCGCTGGTCGACCTGGCTCAGCGTCGAACCCCTCTGCCGAGGCCCCGAGCCGCTCCCGGACTGGGTGGTGACCTCGCAGGGCGCGATCGACACCGAACTCGGCGTCCTCAAGACCGGCAAGGAGGCCGACGTCCACCTCGTCGAGCGCGCCGACCTGCTGGACCCCGCCGCCAGCGTGGTCATGGCGGCCAAGCGGTACCGCTCTCCCGAGCACCGGACCTTCCACCGCTCAGCGTCCTACACCGAGGGCCGCTCGATGAAGCGCTCACGTGACGAGCGGGCCCTCAAGCGGAAGAGCACCTTCGGCCGGCAGGTCGCGGCCGGCGAGTGGGCGGTGTCCGAGTGGGGTGCGCTGGTGCGACTCTGGAGCCTCGGGCTGCCGGTTCCCTACCCGGTCCAGATCGACGGCACCGAGATCCTGATGGAATGGATCACCATCATCGGCGAGGACGGCGCCGTCGAGACCGCGCCCCGGCTCGCCCAGACTCGACCCTCACCCGAGCTGCTGGCGGCGTACTTCGAGCAACTCACCGATGCGCTCGCGACGATGGTGCAGAACGGCCTCGTGCACGGTGACCTCTCGGCGTACAACATCCTGGCGGCGGGCGAGCGGCTGGTCATCATCGACCTGCCACAGATCGTCGACCTGGTCGGCAACCTCAACGGGATGACCTTCCTCCAGCGCGACTGCGCCAACATCTGCCACTGGTTCCGCTCGCGGGGCCTCGAGGCCGACGAGCACGCGCTGTTCGCGGAGCTGATGGCGCACGCCTTCTGAACCAGGCGGGCTGGTGCTTTGACCGATCAGGTTCACCGGCTTGGTCAGGCTGCGGCAGCGGAGAGGGCGTCCATCCCAACGGATGCCCTTCTCGCTCACGCCACGTTGCGATGCAGGGGTCACAGGGTGCGCTGACCGGACCGGCTGTTCTCACAGGAATCAACAAGGCCTGACAGAACAATTGACCCCCTGTCACCGCGCCTCTACCTTCTGATCGATTCACCGAACTGTGTTCGAAATGTCGGACGCCGGTGACCTCTTGGAGGGTAGATGAGCAGCAGTGCCCAGCCCGGACCCCGCCCCTCACGCCGTCAGGTGCTCGGTATGGCCGCCACCGTGCCGCTGGCCGTGACCGGCTCGCTGGCCCTCGGTGCGGGATCGGCCCACGCGGCCGACTCGGCGTACGTCATGTGCTACTTCACCGAGTCCACGACCATGCTGGAGGCCGACTACGGCCTGCATCTGGCCGTCAGCACCGACGGCCTGCAGTGGATGCCGCTGAACCAGAACAACCCCGTGGTCACGCCGACCGCCGGTGCGGGCGGGCTGCGCGACCCGTTCATCCTGCGCAAGCAGGACGGCACCTTCGTCGTGCTGGCGACGGATCTGAAGGGCACCGACTGGTCCCGCAACAGCGTGTACATCCACGTCTGGGACTCGGCCGACCTGCGCACCTTCACCGGCTACCGGCTGCTGAAACTGCACGACATGACGAACACGCACAGCTGGGCACCGGAGGCCTTCTGGGACGCCGGGCGCGGCCGGTACGGGATCCTGTACTCGTCGGTGAACAGCAGCGGCCACAACGTGATCATGGTGAGCTACACCACCGACTTCCGGACGACCGAGAACCCGCAGGTCTTCTTCGACCCCGGCTACGACGTCATCGACGGCAACCTGACCGTGGGCGTGAACGGCGTCAACTACCTGTACTTCAAGCGGGACCAGACCCTCGTCGGCGCGAGATCCACCTCGCTGACCCCGGGCAGCTTCACGGTCTTCAGTACGCCCGCCGCCCACGGCGGCACCGAGGCCCCGACCGTCGTGAAGTCCCTGACCTCCAACGCCTGGTACCTCTGGGGCGACACCTACACGCCGAACGGCGTCTTCTACGCCTGGCAGACCACCAACCTCGCGGCCGGCACCTGGACCGCGCTCGACCAGCGCCGCTACACGCAGCCGCTCAACTCCAAGCACTGCGGCATACAGTCGATCACCTCGGCCCAGTACGGCAATCTGGTGGCCGCCTGGGGTGCCCCGGCCTGGAACCGGCTGAAGTCGTACAACTACCCGGACCGTTACGTCCGGCACGGCGGTTTCGTGGGCCGGATCGACGCATACCCCTTCGACCCGTATCCCGACTCGCAGTGGAAGCTCGTGCCGGGCCTCGCCGACTCGGCGGGGGTCTCCTTCCAGTCGGTCAACTACCCGGCCCGCTATCTGCGCCACTACAACTACAACCTGAGGCTGGACGAGAACGACGGCACGTCCACGTTCGCCGCCGACGCCACCTTCTACCGGACCGCGGGGCTCGCCGACTCCTCCTGGTCGTCGTTCCGCTCGTACAACAACCCGACCCGGTACATCAGGCACGCCGACTACGCCCTGCGGATCGACCCCGTCTCGACGGCCACGGAGCGGCTGGACGCCACGTTCTACGTCGGGTACTGAGGGCTTTCCCGGCGGGTGGCCGGGAATCTGGACTGTCAGTACAGAGTCTGGACTGTTAGTCTAGGGGCACCGAGACCGAGGCCATCCCGACGCCGATGGAGGACACGCGTGACGACCACGACCCCGCCGGTCACCCTCGATGACGTCCGTGACGCCGCCGCCCGGCTCAAGGGCGTCGCGCACCGCACGCCGGTGCTGCGCTCACGGACGCTGGACGCACTCGTCGGCGCCGAGGTGTTCCTCAAGTGTGAGAACTTCCAGCGTGTGGGCGCCTTCAAGTTCCGCGGCGCCTACAACGCGGCCTCCCGGCTGGCACCGGAGCAGCTGGCCCGGGGCATCGCGGCCTACTCCTCCGGCAACCACGCCCAGGCCGTCGCCCTCGCCGCCCGGGAACTCGGCACCACCGCGGTGATCCTCATGCCGGAGGACGCCCCGCGCTCCAAGATGGACGCCACCGCCGGATACGGCGCCGAGATCGTGACGTACGACCGCTACACGGGCGACCGCATCGCCATCGGTGAGGCCCTGGCCGCCGAGCGGGGCCTCGCCCTCATCCCGCCGTACGAGCATCCGCATGTCATGGCCGGGCAGGGCACGGCCGCCCTGGAACTCCTCGAAGAGGTGGGGGAGTTGGACGCGCTCGTCACACCGGTCGGCGGGGGCGGGCTCATGGCCGGCAGTGCCACGGTCGCCAAGGGCCTGTACCCGGGGATCCGGATGATCGGGGTGGAGCCGGAGGCCGGGGACGACACCAAGAGGTCGCTGGAGGCGGGCCGGCGCATCACGATCCCCGTGCCCCGCACCATCGCCGACGGACAGGCCCTGCACACCCCCGGAGAACTCACCTTCTCCGTGAACCGACGACTGGTCGACGAGATCGCGCTGGTCGGCGACGGCGAGATCAGGGACGCGATGCGGTTCGCCTTCGAGCGGCTGAAGATCGTCGTGGAGCCCAGCGGCGCCACTCCGCTGGCCGCCCTGCTCACCGGCCGGACGGGCGCCCTGCCGCGCCGGGTCGGTGTGATCGTCTCCGGCGGGAACATCGACGCCGAGCGCTTCGCGCGGCTGTGCGGCGGCGCCGACTGACGTGGTGGTCTTCGTCGTCCGGGAGGACGATGGACGCATGGGGCACGGTCACCGCCGGTGCCGTTCGTGGCCGCCCGGAGACGGAGACCGGCCCCGGCCGCAGTGCGCGGCCGGAAAGGAGGAGCGTCATGCTCGAGATCAAGACGCTCGACAAGCCGGACGAGCGCAGGGACTTCCCCCGAGGGCACCTGGAGACCGTCCATCTGACCGGACTCGACTTCGCCGTGGCAACCTTCGAGCCCGGCTGGCGCTGGTCCGAGTCCGTGGCGCCGATCGCCGGGACCGACAGCTGCCAGATCCACCACAACGGTTACATCGTCGAGGGCCGTCTGCGCATCCGCATGGACGACGGCGCCGAGAGCGAGGTCGGCCCCGGCGACGTCTTCGTGTGCCCGCCGGGACATGACGCCTGGGTCGTGGGCGACGAGCAGGTCATCGCATACGACTTCGCGGGCGGCATGGCGCAGGAGTATGCCAAGTCCAAGTAAGGGCGAGCTCTCGGGCAGCCCTCGCTCGGGCAGCCCTCACACCGTGATGACGACCTTCGCGCGCGCGTGCTCCACCTCCAGGTACCGGATCGCCTCCGGTATCTCGGCGAACGGATACGTGCGGTCGATGACCGGGAGCACCTTTCCGGACTCGGCCAGCTCGCCCAGGACGGTCAGATACTCCGTGGTCACGACCGCCGCGATTTCGACCACGCGGTGCCGAACGAACCTGCCGACCGCCCGCCCCTGGAAGAAGAGGCTCATCGGCCCGAAGAAAGTGCCACCGTTGTAGGTCCCGCCGCCGGACAGCACCAGCGTGCCGGCCGGGGTCAGTACGCTCCGGAACTCGCTCAGTGACTTGTTGCCGACCAGATCGAGCACCACGTCGTACCGGCGTCCGCTCCGGGTGAAGTCCTCCTGGCCGTAGTCGACGACATGGTCCGCGCCGAGCGAGCGGACCATGTCCACGTTGCGGGTCCGGCACACCGCGGTGACGTCCAGGCCGTACACCTTCGCGAGCTGCACCGCGAACGTGCCGACGCCGCCGGACGCGCCGTTGATCAGGATCGTCTGCCCGGACCGCACACGGGCCACATCGCGCAGGCCCATGAGCGCGGTGCACCCCGCCACCGGTATCGCGGCGGCCTGCTCGAAGGTGAGGCCGGGCGGTTTCGGGACCACCGCCGCGGCACGGGCGCAGGCGTACTCGGCGAACGTCCCGTCGGTCTCGCCGAACACCTCGTCGCCCGGGTGCAGTCCCTTCACCTCGCTGCCGACGGCCTCGACCAGGCCCGCGAAGTCATTGCCGCGGATCTTCAGCTTGGGTGCGCGCAGCCCCATGGAGATGCGCATCAGCTTCGGGTCGCCGTGCATCATGTGCCAGTCCTTGGCGTTGACGGACGCCGCACGCACCCGCACGAGCACCTGGTCGGGCTTCGGAACCGGCCGGTCGATCTCCCTGATCTGCAGCTCGTCCGCCGAGCAGTACCGGTCCTGGATCACAGCCTTCATGAAATCCCCCTCTGTTGCTGCGGAGCGTAGAAGAGCGAGGTCTGCCCGGGAATGAGGAGCAAGCCCTGATTCGCCCCGGAGAGCACCCCTAGGGGGTCCGGGAGAGGCGCGCGGGGCGGGGTGCGCTTGCTTTGGAAAACCGATCGGTTTACGCTGCTCGTGTCCGCCTGGAAACCGATCGGTTTCTGCCGGCCCCTGTCCTGTCCTGTCTTGCCTTGCTTGATGAGTTCGGAGAGTCCCATGACAACCATCGAAGGTTCCGTCGCCCTGGTCACCGGCGGCAGCCGCGGTATCGGCCGTGCCCTGGTGGCGGCCCTGTACGAGCGCGGCGCGAAGAAGGTCTACGCCACCGCCCGCGACCCGCGGACCGTCACCCACCCGGATGCCGTGCCGCTGGCCCTCGAGGTCGGCGACCCGGCGTCCGTCGCGGCTGCCGCCGAACAGGCGCAGGACGTCACCCTGCTGATCAACAACGCGGGCGCGAGCGTGAACGCCAACTTCCTCGCCTCACCCGTCGACGACATCCGCCGCGAGTTTGAGACGAACTTCTACGGTCCGCTCCTCGTCACCCGCGCCTTCGCGCCGGTCATCGAGCGCAACGGCGGCGGCCACATCCTCAATGTCCACTCGGTGCTCTCGTGGATCGGTCTCGCGGGCTCCTACAGCGCCTCCAAGGCCGCCTTCTGGTCGCAGACCAACTCCCTGCGCCTCGACCTCAAGCCGCGCGGCATCGACGTCACCGGCCTTCATGTCGGCTATGTCGACACGGACATGACGGCACATATCGACCAGCCGAAGTCCACGCCCGAGAGCGTGGCGGCGCAGGCCCTCGACGGCATCGCGGCCGGTGCCTACGAGGTGCTGGCGGACGACATCTCCCGGCAGGTCAAGGCAGGCCTGTCCGCTGACCTCGCGGTGCTCTATCCGCAGCTCGCCGCCTGATCACACCGGCAGCAGGCGGGCGATCAGGTCGCCCAACTGCCGGGCGTTGCGGCACTCGTGCATCCCGACGACACCGGCGTACTCGGGTGCGGCCGAGTCACCGGTGCCCCACAGCGTGCGCGGCTCAGGGTTCAACCAGTAGACGCGGCGGGCCCGTTCGGCGATGTCGCGTACGGCGGGCAGGTTCGGGTCGCTCATGTTGGTGCGGGCGTCGCCGAGGACGAACACGGTCGTACGCGGGCCCAGCGCGTCGGCGTACCGCTCCGCGAACTCGCCCAGCGCGACGCCGTAGTCGCTGCTGCCGTGCCAGCCGGTGAGCTTGGCCTCCGTCTGTATGCGGGCGCCGAGCCCTTGGGGATCGGCGACGCCGTGCCGGAGCAGCCCGGTCACCTCGTCGATCCGGTTGACGAAGGCGAACACCCGCACCTTGCTGAACTGGTCGTGCAGCGCCTGCACCAGCAACATCGTGAAGTCCGAGAAGCCGGACACGGAGCCCGACACATCGCACAGCAGCACCAGTTCGGGCCGGGCCGGACGGCGCCGGCGCAGCACGGGCCGCATCGGCACCCCGCCGGTCGACAGCGAGCCGCGCAGCGTCCGGCGCAGGTCGATCGTGCCCCGCGCGGCACGGCGCCGGCGTGCCGCCAGCCGGGTGGCGAGCTTCCGGGCGAGCGGCTGCACCGTCCTGCGCAGCTCGGCCACCCGGTCCCGCCCGGCGTACAGGAAGTCGACCCGGTCGGCGGTCGGGGCCACGGCCCGCCGGGCGATCTCGTCCCGCCCGCGCCGCTCGGCGACCCGGCGCCGCGCCTCCGTGGCCACCATCGCCCGGAACGCCTCGATCCGCCGCCGGATCTCGTCGTCGAGGAGCCGTTCGGCAAACCCCGAAGTGCCGCTCTGCGCCCGGATGTCATCGCGGACGCGGGCCAGCAGCGTCTGCGGGCGGAGCCGGTCGAGCGTCTGATGCGACGACCAGCCGTCCGACGCCGGTGAACTCCCGTACCCGCCGAAGCCGTCGACGGCCTCGCCCGCCAACCGGCCCATCAATGCCGTGTCGTTGGCGGTCAGCGCCTTCGCGAGCCGGTCACGCAGATCGTCCCGGTCCGCGGGCTGCTCCTCCGGCGCTCCCACGCCCCGCGGGAAGTACAGGTCGAAGACCGGGTCGAACACCGGCCGCTGGCCCGTGCCGTGCAGCAGCGTCGCGGCCAGCCCCTCGCGCAGTTGCTCACGGTCCGCCAGGCCCAGCGCCGCCGCCGCCCGACCGGCGTCCACGGTCTCCCCGGTGCCGATGCGGATGCCGTGCGCACGGAGCGCGGCGACGAAGTCCGTCAGCCGCGCCGCGACATCGGACGCCGCCGCGGTCACACGGCGTCCAGATCGAGCTTGGCGGCGGCTTTGAGGACATCGTCCTGGTGCTTGAGGAGCACGCCCAGACTGGCCTGTACGACCGTCTCGTCGAGCGTGTCGGCGCCCAGCGCCAGAAGCGTGCGTGCCCAGTCGACGGTCTCGGCGACCGAGGGCACCTTGCGCAGGTCCATCGCCCGCAGCGCGCCGACGACGCGTACCACCGACGCGGCCAGCGCCTCGTCGAGGTCCGGCACCTTCAGCCGTACGATCCGGCGCTCCAACTCCTCGTCGGGGAAGCCGATGTGGAGGAACAGGCAGCGGCGGCGCAGCGCCTCGGACAGCTCGCGGCTCGCGTTCGAGGTGAGGACGACGAAGGGGCGGCGCGTGGCCGTGACCGTGCCCAGTTCGGGGACGGTGACCTGGAAATCGCTCAGCACTTCGAGCAGCAGGCCCTCCACCTCGACGTCCGCCTTGTCGGTCTCGTCGATCAGCAGGACCTTCGGGGTGTCCCCGCGGATGGCCGTCAGCAGGGGGCGGGGGAGCAGGAACTCCTCGCTGAAGATGTCGGTGCGCGTCTCGTCCCAGGTCTCGTCGCGGCCCGCGGTGATGCGCAGCAACTGCTTGGCGTGGTTCCACTCGTACAGCGCGCGTGACTCGTCGACGCCTTCGTAGCACTGCAGCCGTATGAGCTCCGCTCCGGCGATCGTGGCGACGGCCTTGGCGAGTTCCGTCTTGCCGACGCCGGCGGGGCCCTCCACCAGGAGCGGCTTGCCGAGACGGTCGGCGAGGAAGACGGTGGTGGCGACTGCGGGGGAGGCGAGATAGCCGGTCTCGGCCAGGCGGGCGGAGACTTCGTCGACGGATGTGAACAACGGGGCCTCCCGCTCGGTGTGGACTTCTGCCGCTATCTAAGCGCTTGTTCAGGGAGCCTGTCACGCAATTCCCGGTCGGTTCGAGGCGCTGTGCCGGGCGGTCGGGGTCTCCAAACGGTCGTACCAGCCGACGCACCCTCGATGTCTTCGAGCGGCTGGAGGCGTCGACGCAGCCCGAGTACCGGGGCTGGTCGAGCTGAAGGACCCCTATGCGGCCCTGTTGAAGTCGGTTGCGGTTCGGCTAGCGCCCCGAAGGGGCGCGGGGAACTGCGCGACCAGCCACGACGGCCCCGCAGGCGAGCGACGGCCCATCGCGGCCCTGCGGCGGAGCCGCACATCGACATAGCCCGCGGAGCGCTGCGCACCCGGCGAGTGTCGTCGCCCGCGTCACGAAGGGGCGGTTGACCGAGGCGTTCCGCGCCTTGGCCGAGCTGGGCGGCGCCCGCGATCCGCAGCTGCTGGCCCGGCAGCTCACGCTGGTCTTCGACGGCGCGAGCGCCCGGGCAGGCGCGAGGGTCGAGACGTTGGACGGGCTGGCCACCGCCACCGTGACGGTGCTGCTGGACGCGGCGGGGGTCGCACAGGCGTAAGGGGCGGCCGCAAGAGCCGCCGCCCCTTACCGAGTCCCCCTCGCTCAGGCCGCGAGCCCCACCGCCTCGACCGCCGGAGTGCGCAGCACCCGCCGGGTCGTGGCCAGGCTTGTCCCCATCGTCACCGCCGCCGCGATCGCGACGACCGCCAGCCAGATGCCGAAGAACTGGCCCGGCAGCACCTCGTCCGAGCGGACGACGGTGAACGGGACGATCCCCGCCAGCGCCGCCACCGTGCCGAAGAAGACACCGGTCACCGTGAGCACGAGCCCCTCGGCGCCCACCACACCGAACACCTGACCCGGAGTCGCCCCGGCCAGCCGCTGCTGCCCGAACTCCCGGGCCCGGTACGTCGTCGCCGCGTACAGCGAGTTGACCAGCATCACGCAGACGAACGCCACGATGATGCCGACGACCGTGAAGTTCAGCGTCTCCAGCGTCTTGGCGTCGACGTCCTTGACGATCCCCAGCTTCTCGACCGTGTCGCTCTCCACCGCCTGCATGGTGAGCGTCGCCGTGGACACCGCCGTGAACAGCATCAGCGACATCAGGACCCCGGCGAGATGCTCCGCCCGCTCACGCAGGTTGCGCACGGCCAGCCAGCCACTCGCCCCCGACAGCGACAGCCGGGCCAGCATGCCCTTCAGCAGCCGTGCCGCCAGCAGCGCGAACCCCACCGACAGCAGGATCGCGCCGTACGCCGGAGGCGCCATCAGCGCCTCGTCCGTCGCCGACATCGCGAAGGTGGAGGTCACCGCCACGGCGCCGACGACCAGAGCGGCGTACGCGAAGAACTTCCGCTTCCCGTCCCGCCGTTCGCGCCGGTGCGTCGCCCGCCGTACGGCGAGGAACGCGGCTCCCGCCGCAGCGAGCAGGGTGATGTCGATACCCGACATCAGCGCGACCGGCCCGAAGGAGTGGTCGACGGACTCGGCGACCTGGCCGCTGTCCTGGAACACGTCCAGCAGCAACTGCCCACCCAGCATCGCCGGTCCGATCGCCAGCGCCGCGCCCACCAGGGCCACGACCACCGCCTCACCGACGACCATCCGCTTGATCTGCGCCGGAGTCGCCCCCGAGCAGCGCAGCAGTTCCAGCTCGGCCGCCCGCTGGCGGACGTTGACCGTGAGCGTCGAGGCGACGGCGAAGAACACCAGCAGGGTGCCGTAGCCGCCGACGACGCTCGCCGAGAGGCTCAGCGTCTCGGAGCTGGTGGAGTCGATGCCGGGCTGTCCGGCGGTGTCGTGCATCGAGTTGAACGTCATGATGATCGCCGCGCCGAGGAAGGCGGACAGCAGCGTCGCGAGGAAGCGTCCGGGCCGTTGCCGGATCGACCGCATGGCCAGCATGAACATCGCTCACACCCCCTGCAGCGCGTCGTCGCCCAGGTGGGCCAGCCGCTCGGCGACCGCGTCGGGCGTGGGTGCGTCCATCCGGCCGGCCAGCCGGCCGTCCGCGAGGAACAGCACCGAGTCGGCATAGGAGGCGGCGACCGGGTCGTGCGTCACCATCACCACGGTCCGGCCGTGCACCCGCACGGCCTCCTGAAGCAGCAGCAACACATCCCGTGCGCTGCGGGTGTCCAGGGCGCCCGTCGGCTCGTCCGCGAAGACCACCCGGGGTTCGGTGACCAACGCGCGGGCGATGGCCACCCGCTGCCGCTGACCGCCGGAGAGCTGGTCGGGACGGTGCCCGAGCCGGTCGCCGAGCCCCACGGAGGTCAGCACCTCCCGGGCCCGCCGCCGGTCGACGCGCTGCCCGGCGAGCTTCAGCGGCAGCACCGTGTTCTGCGCGACGGTCAGCGTCTCCAGCAGGTTGTACTGCTGGAACACGAACCCGATCCGGCGGCGCCGGAACCTCGTCAGCTCGGCCTCCGTGCCACCCGTCATCTCCGCCCCGTCGACCAGCACGATGCCGCTGTCGGGCCGGTCCAGACCGGCCGCGCACTGCAGCAGCGTCGACTTCCCGGAGCCCGACGGCCCCATCACGGCGGTGAAGGTGCCCCGCCCGAGGCTGAGCGTGACCCGGTCCAGGGCGGTCACGGCGCTGTCGTCGGAGCCGTAGGTCTTGGTGACCTTGACCAGCCGCAGCGCCTCGGCGGCGGGTCCCTTGTCGTGCATACGTCGCGAACCTGTGCGAAACATTTCGTCATCACCCTCACTCCGGCACGCCCTGTGCCATGCCCAAGACGCTACGGAGACGGAGGCCGGACCACATGGGGCGCAGAACCCGTATCGGGGGGTGTACTCGGCGACACCCCGTACGGGTCACCAGAACGAGCCGACCCTCCGGCCAGCCCGATGCAATGGACCCGTGACCGCGCCCCCGGACGACTGCCTCGCGCGCAACGAGTGGATCTGCGGCGAGTACCTGACCACCCGCCGCGAGATCCTCCTCGACGCGGTCGGCCAACATGTGCAGCTGACCGGGATCTCGGTACTGATCGGCCTGGCCATCGCCCTGCCGCTGGCCGTGCTCGCCCGCCGCTGGGGCTGGACGGCCGGGCCCGTCCTCGCCGTGACGACCATCCTCTACACGATCCCGTCCCTGGCGATGTTCTCGCTGCTGCTGCCCGTGTACGGGCTCTCGTCGAGCCTGGTCGTCGCCGGACTCGTCCTGTACTCGCTGACGCTGCTTGTCCGCAACATCCTCGCGGGCCTGCGCGCCGTCCCCGAGGAGACCCGGCAGGCCGCACGCGGCATGGGCTACGGCCCCATCCGCCTCCTCCTCACCGTCGAACTCCCGCTCGCGCTGCCCGCCGCGATGGCCGGACTGCGCATCGCCATGGTCTCGGCGGTCTCCCTGGTGACGGTGGGCGCGATCGTCGGCTTCGGCGGACTCGGCAACCTCATCTACTCCGGCATGAACACCTACTTCAAGGCACAGGTGCTCGCGGCATCCGTATTGTGCGTGGTGATCGCCGTCGCGGCCGACGTGCTGCTCCTCGGCGTGCAGCGGCTGATCACCCCATGGACGAGGGCAGCCCGCGCATGACGACCCTCGCCGACGCCTGGGACTGGCTCGCCGACTCAGCGCACTGGGCCGGCGACGACGGCATCTGGCACCGGCTCCTGCAACACCTCGTGCTGACCGTGGTCTGCCTGATCGTCAGCTGCCTGATCGCGCTGCCCGTGGCCATCGTCCTGGGACACCTCGGCAAGGGCGGCGCACTGGCCGTGAACATCTCCAACATCGGCCGCGCGGTGCCGACTTTCGCCGTCCTGGTCCTGCTGCTCCTCACCCCCATCGGCGAGTGGGGAGAGGGCCCGACGGTCGTCGCCCTCGTCCTGTTCGCCATCCCGCCCCTGCTCACCAACGCGTACGTCGGGATGCGCGAGGTCGACCGCAGCATCGTCCAGGCGGCGCGCGGGATGGGGATGACCGGCCGTCAGATGATGTTCCGCGTGGAGCTGCCCCTCGCACTCCCGATGGTCATGAACGGCGTGCGCATCGCCGCCGTCCAGCTCGTCGCGACGGCCACCATCGCCGCGCTGGCAGGCGGGGGAGGGCTGGGCCGGATCATCACGGCGGGCTTCAACCTCGCCAGTACCCCGCAGGTGGTGGCAGGTGCGGTGCTGGTCGCCGTCTTCGCGCTGATCGTCGAGGGCGTCTTCGAGCTGGCGGAACGCCTTGCGCCGCGCTGGGCGAGGGGCATGCGATGAGACGGCGCCCGACCCTCGCCGTCCTGCTGCTGCTCACCGGCTGCACCACGGGCCCGTCCCTGGAAAGCCAGGGCGAGGTGACCGCACCGCCCGGCGACAGCCGCCATCTCACCATCGGATCCGCCGGATTCACCGAGAGCGATCTGCTCGCCCAGATGTACGCGCTCCTGCTGAACCAGGCCGGATACAAGACGTCGATGCTCACCGTCGCCAACCGCGAACTGTACGAACCGGCCCTGGAATCCGGCCAGATCGACGTCGTGCCCGAATACGCGGCGACCTTCGCCGACTGGCTCAACGCCAAGGCCAACGGAGCCGACGCGTCCCCGGTCGGCTCACCCGACCTCGACGCCACGATGAAGGCACTGCGCCAACTGGCCACGCCTCGCGGTCTCACAGTGCTGGACCCCGGCAGGGCCGTCGACCAGAACGCCTTCGCGGTCAGCGCGTCGTACGCCCGGCAGCACCGCCTCAAGACGCTCAGCGACCTCGGTGCCTCCGGCCTGAAGGTGAGGCTCGCGGCGGGCGACGAGTGCGTCCAACGGCCGTACTGCCAGCCGGGGTTGGAGAAGACCTACGGTATCGACATCACCGGCGTCGACCAGAAGGGCGTAGGCACCACCCAGGCGAAACAGGCGGTCCAGAGCGGCCAGGACCAGATGGTCCTCACCACCACGACCGACGCCACCCTCCCCGACTTCGGCCTCGTCATCCTCACCGACGACAAACACCTCCAGAATGCCGACTACGTCGTCCCGGTCGTCAACCGCTCCCGAGCGGGCGGCGAGGGCGTCACCAAGACCCTGGCCAAGCTGAACGACGCCCTCACCACATCCGACCTGGCCTCCCTGAACCAACAGGTGGACAGCTGGCGCCGATTGGCAACGGATGTGGCACGGACCTACCTGGAGGAGAAGGGGCTGCTGACGTAACGCCAGGGGGAGGCTGACCTCGTGGTTCCTCGACGGACCAGCGAAGGACATGGCCGCAGCCCCCCGGACCATGGACCGAGGACCTGGACACGGCCTTCTACGTGGCGCTGTATCTGAGCGCGGCCCACCATTCCCTGAGGCGCGGCTGCCCGATCAGATACAGCTGACGGGAGAGAAACGCCCCGAAGGGGCGCGGGGAACTGCGCGACCAGCCACAACGAACCCGCAGACAAAGCCCTGACAACCCGCGGAGCGCTACGCATCGGCGACCGAGGAGAACGACACCTGATCCCGCGCCACCCCCAACGCATCCGCATCCACGGACCGCCGCAGCGCCTCATGCAGCTTCGCCGGAGTCAGTACGCCCAGAAAGCGGGCGCCGTCCAGAACCGCGACCCAGCCGGCGTCGTGCTGGAGCATCACACCGAACGCCTGCTTCAGGGGTGCGCCGACCGGCACCCACGCGTTCATGCGGTGCGCGCGCTCGCCGACCGAACCGCCCGCGCTCAGGTCGTCGACGCCGACCCAGCCCAGCAGTTCACCGTCCTCGTCGAGGACGACGGCCCAGCGCGCGCCCTCCGCGCGCAGCCGTTCCGCCGCGGCCGGGGCCGGTTCGTCCGGGCGGGCGAGCGGTGGCTGCTCCAGGTCGTCGGCCTCGATCTCGGTGACGGACAGCCGCTTCAGTCCTCGGTCGGCCCCCACGAACTCGGCCACATACGGAGTCGCCGGGGCACCCAGCACCGCTCCGGGCGTGTCGAACTGCTCGATCCGCCCCTGCCCGTACACGGCGATCCGGTCGCCGAGGCGCACGGCTTCCTCGATGTCGTGCGTGACCAGCAGCACGGTCTTGCACACCGCGGCCTGCATCCGCAGGAACTCGTCCTGCAACTGCTCCCGCACCACCGGGTCGACCGCACCGAACGGCTCGTCCATCAGCAGCACCGGCGGATCGGCGGCCAGCGCCCGCGCCACACCGACCCGCTGCCGCTGCCCGCCCGACAACTGCTCCGGATAGCGCCGCCCGAACGTCTTGGGGTCCAGCCCCACCAGATCGAGCAACTCCGCGGCCCGTGCCCGGGCCTTCGCCTTCTTCCAGCCGACCAGGGACGGCACGGTCGCCGTGTTGTCGAGGATCGTGCGATGCGGGAAGAGGCCCACCTGCTGGATGACGTATCCGATACGGCGGCGCAGCCGCACGGGATCGACCGTCGCGATGTCCTCGCCGTTCACGAAGATCTGCCCGGACGTCGGCTCGATCAGCCGGTTCACCATCATCATGGTCGTCGTCTTGCCGCAGCCGGACGGGCCGACGAGGGTGACCAGCTCACCCTCGGACACCTCGAAGCTGAGCCCGTCCACGGCCGTCGTACCGTCCGGATAGCGCTTGGTGACCTGATCGAACCGGATCATGTCCTCACGCTAACCGCGCCGATCACTCCCCGCTCACCAGGACCACCTCCAGGGTGCGCGGCCCGTGCACCCCCTCGACCCGGTCGAGTTCGATGTCGCTGGTCGCGGAGGGGCCGGAGATCCAGGTCAGCGGGCGGGTCGGGTCGAGCCGGGGCAGGGCCTGCGGCACGGACGACACGACCTGGCCGGGGACCCGTACGACACAGATGTGATGGTCGGGGACGAGGGTGATACGGCGGCGGCCCTGGTCGGGGGAACCGTCCAGGACGATCGTGCCGGTCTCGGCGATCGCGACCGCGCAGCCCGTCACCACACTGTCGACCCGGTCCAGTTCGTACGAGGTGCTCTCCGCCCGGTCCGGCACCCGGGCCGCCTCGGTCGCCGCCAGCCAGCCTTCGTCCAGCCCCGGCGGTACGACGACGGACGCCGAACCCCGTGCGTCGAGCAACCCCGCGATCACTCCGGCGAGTCCCGCGCCGTCCGTGCGGTGCACGATCGCCCGATAGTCCGCCAGGTTCTCGGCGAGCAGATCCACCGTCTCCTCGACACTCCGGTTCCCGTGCTCGCTCAGATAGGCGCGCGAGATCGCCTGGTCGTACGGCGTGTCGTCCGGTGGCACGTCCGCGAGCGCGCGCTGCACCCGGCCCAGGATCCGTTCCCTGCTGCTCACTTCGCACCGCCCTTTCCGCTGCCGCCGCGCGTGCGCTGCCACCAGTCCCGGAACGGTTCGGACGGCAGCACAGGCAGCGCCCGGCTGTCGCTCCACGCCTTGCCGGGGCCCGGCAGCGAGCGCGGATGCAGCCGCCGGGTGCGTGAGGCGAGCCGCTGGCCGGTGCGCAGGGCGCCCGGGCGGGCGAACGCCCAGCGTGCCGCGCGCATGGCCGCCCGCTCGGCGGCATGTCCCTTGGCCGGCTTGAGCACCACCTTGTTGCCCGCTCGCGTCACCTGGCCGCCCTCCACGACCCGCTCCCGCAGATGCACCAGCACCTCGGGGATGTCGATGGCGACCGGGCACACCTCGTAGCAGGCACCGCACAGCGACGAGGCGTACGGCAGTGAGGCGTCGATCTCGCTGTCCGTACCCCGGAGTTGCGGGCTCAGGATCGCGCCGATCGGGCCCGGATAGACCGAGCCGTAGGCGTGGCCGCCGGCCCGCTCGTACACCGGGCACACGTTGAGACACGCCGAGCAGCGGATGCAGCGCAGGGCCTGGCGGCCGACCTCGTCGGCGAGGGTGTCGGTGCGGCCGTTGTCGAGGAGCACCAGGTGGAAGGTGCGCGGCCCGTCGGCGGTCTCGGAGTCCGTCGTACCGGTCCACATCGAGGTGTACGGGTTCATGCGCTCCGCCGTCGACGAGCGCGGCAGCGTCTGCAGGAACACCTCCAGGTCCTGCCAGGTCGGCACGATCTTCTCGATGCCGACGACCGAGATCAGCGTCTCGGGCAGGGTCAGGCACATCCGCCCGTTGCCCTCGGACTCCACGACGACCATCGTGCCGGTCTCGGCGACCATGAAGTTGGCGCCGGAGACGCCGACCTTGGCGCGCAGGAACTTCTCGCGGAGGTGCAGCCGGGCTGCCTCGGCGAGTTCGGCGGGTGTGTCGGTGAGGCCGTCGGGTGCGGGGCGGCCCCACTCGCTCATCTCGCGGGCGAAGATGTCCCGGATCTCGCCACGGTTGCGGTGGATCGCCGGGACGAGGATGTGCGAGGGCCGGTCCTTGCCCAACTGTACGATCAACTCGGCGAGATCGGTCTCGTAGGCGCGGATGCCCTCCTCTTCCAGCGCCTCGTTGAGCCCGATCTCCTGCGTGGCCATCGACTTGACCTTGACGACCTCCGACTCACCGGTCTCCTTGACCAGTCGAGTCACGATCCGGTTGGCCTCGTCGGCGTCGGCCGCCCAGTGGACAATGCCGCCCGCTGCCGTGACCGACTCCTCCAACTGCACGAGATAGCGGTCGAGATGGCGGAGCGTGTGGTCCTTGATCTGCTTGCCCGCCTCGCGCAGCGCCGCCCAGTCGGAGACCTCGGCGACCGCCTTGGCCCGCTTGGCGCGGATGGTGTGGGTGGCGTGGCGCAGATTGCCGCGCAGCGTCTGGTTGTGCACCGCCTCGTGTGCGGCCTTCGGGAAGGCCGGCATCCCTACGAACGTCCCGCTCATGCGCGCGGCTCCTCTCCGGTACGCCCGCTCATTCCGCCGGCTCCTCTTCCGTGCTCGCCAGGATCTCCGCGATGTGGACCGGCCGCATGCCGGTGCTGAGCCGGGCCATGGTCCCGCCGATGTGCATGAGGCAGGAGTTGTCGGCCGCGCACAGCACCTCGGCGCCCGTCGACTCGGCGTTGCGTACCTTGTCCGCGCCCATCGCCGCCGAGACGTCGGAGTTCTTCAGGGCGAAGGTGCCGCCGAAGCCGCAGCACTCGTCCGCACCCGGCAACTCGACCAGTTCCAGCCCCTTGACGGCCTGGAGCAGCCGGCGCGGCCGGTCGGCGAGGCCCAGGCTGCGTAGCCCATGACAGGTCGGGTGGTATGTCACATGGTGCGGGTAGTATGCGCCGACGTCCGTCACCCCGAGCACATCCACCAGAAACTCAGTGAGCTCATACGTCTTCGGGATCACCGGCGCCAACGTGGCCGCGAGCGTGTCCCCGCGCCCCTCGGCCCGCGCCCGCTCGCCCATCCGCGGATACAGCTCCCGCACCATCGCCCCGCACGACCCGGACGGGGTCACGATCGCTTCGTACTCCCCGAAGACATCGGAGAAATGCCGGGCGAGCGGCTCCGCCTCATGGCGGTAGCCGGTGTTGTAGTGCGCCTGCCCGCAGCAGGTCTGGGCCATCGGGAAATCGACGTCGACGCCCAGCCTGGTCAGCAGTTTCACCACGGCGCGCCCGGTGTCCGGATAGAGCGTGTCGTTGACACAGGTCAGGAACAGGGCGACACGCATCGCGGCTCCTTGTGGTTGATCATCGGATGAGTGCAGCGTAGTCCGGCAACAGGACGTGGGGGAGTCCCCGGTCACCGCCGGGTGAGCCGGGCCTCCGCCTCGCTCCAGCGCGCGATGTCGCCGCGCGGCTCGTATCGGGTGAGCGACTGCGTACGGGTCAGCAGGCGCCGCATTCCCGCGAGGTCGCCGACGAGTCCGTGGGCCCCTGCCTGGACCAGGACGTTCCCGAGGGCGGCGGCCTCCGTCGGGCCCGCCACGACCGGCAGTCCGCAGGCGTCGGCGGTGAGCTGGCACAGCAGCGCGTTGCGCGTGCCGCCGCCCACGATGTGCACGACGTCGACCGGGTGGTCGGCCAGCCGCTGTGCCTCCTCGACCGCCCGGCGATGGGCGAGCGCGAGGGAGTCGAGAATGCAGCGCGTGATCTCGGCGGGCGACTCGGGCACCGGCTGGCCCGAGACCCGGCAGGCCTCGGCGATCCGCTCCGGCATCCGCCCCGGCGCGAGGAACGCCGCGTCGCCCGCGTCCACGACCGACCGCAGCGCCGGCGCCTTGGCCGCGTCGAGCAGCAGCCCGCCCAACTCCGGCTCACACCAGGCCCGTACGCACTCCTGAAGCAGCCACAGCCCCATGATGTTGCGCAGATAGCGGACCGTGCCGTCCAGCCCCAGCTCATTGGTGAAGTTGGCGGCGCGGCTCGCCTCGCTCAGCACGGGCGCGTCCAGCTCCAGACCCGCCAGGGACCAGGTGCCGGTGCAGATGTACGCGAACCGCTCACCCTCGGCCGGCACAGCCGCCACCGCCGACGCCGTGTCGTGCGAGCCGACCGTCGTCACCGGCACCGGCCCGGTCAGCCCGGTCTCCTCCAGCACCTCCGGCCGCAGCACGCCCGCCGGATCCCCGGGCTGCCTGAGCGGCGCGAACAGGCCGAGGTCGATCCCGAGCCGAGCGGCGACGTCGTACGACCAGTCACGCGTCCGGGGATCGATCAGCTGGGTCGTCGAGGCGTTGGTCAGCTCGGTGCCCTGCTCGCCGGTGAGCCAGTAGGCGAGCAGATCCGGGACGAGCAACAAGCGCTTGGCGTGCGCCAGTTGCTGGGTGGAACGGGCGGCGACCAACTGGTACAGCGTGTTGAAGGGCGCGTACTGCAGCCCCGTCGCCGCATACAGCTCGGGGGCGGGCACCGTCGCCCACACCTTCTCCGCGATACCCTCGGTCCGCGCGTCCCGGTAGTGCACGGGGTTCCCGAGCAACGCCCCGTCGGCGTCCAGCAGCCCGTAGTCCACGGCCCAGCTGTCGATGCCGACGGAGTCCACCTGCCCGGACGCCTTGAGCCCGTCCAGCACCCCGGCATACAGCCCGAGCACGTCCCACCGCAGGCCCTCCGGCACTCGCACCGGCCGGTTCACGAACCGGTGCGCCTCCGTCAGCTCCAGCGAGTCGGGTCCGACACGGCCGACCATCACGCGCCCGCTCGACGCGCCGAGGTCGACCGCTGCGTACGACTTCACAGCCGAGCTCATCGCAGGAACGCGGCCGCGACGCCGGCGTCGACCGGGACATGCAGCCCGGTGGTGTGCGTCAACTCCCCACCGGTCAGCGCGAACACGGCGTTCGCGACATGCTCGGGCAGCACCTCGCGCTTGAGGATCGTGCGCTGCGCGTAGAACTCGCCCAGCTTCGCCTCCTCGACCCCGTACACGGCCGCCCGCTGCGCACCCCAGCCACCGGCGAAGATCCCGGACCCACGCACCACGCCATCGGGATTGACCCCGTTGACACGGATGCCGTGCTCACCCAACTCGGCGGCCAGCAACCGCACTTGGTGTGCCTGGTCGGCCTTGGTGGCGGAGTACGCGATGTTGTTCGGCCCGGCGAAGACGGCGTTCTTGGAGGCGATGTAGACGATGTCGCCGCCCAGCCCCTGCGCGATCATCGCCCGAGCGGCCTCGCGCGAGACGAGGAACGACCCCCGGGCCATGATGTCGTGCTGGAGGTCCCAGTCCTTCGCCGAAGTCTCCAGCAGCGGCTTGGAGATGGAGATACCGGCGTTGTTGACCACCAGATCGACCCCGCCGAAGGCGAGCGCGGCCGCCTTGAAGGCGTCGGTGATCTGCTCCTCGGACGTCACATCCACCGTCACGGCGACGGCGTTGTCGGGCCCGCCCAGCTCCTCGGCGACGGCAACCGCGTTCTCGGCATTCAGATCCGCGACGACGACACACGCCCCCTCGGCCACCAGCCGCCCGGCGATCGCCTTCCCGATGCCACTGCCCGCACCGGTCACCAGGGCGACCCGCGTCGCCAGCGCCTTGGGCTTCGGCATCCGCTGAAGCTTGGCCTCCTCAAGCGCCCAGTACTCGATACGGAACTTCTCGGACTCCTCGATCGGCGCGTACGTAGAAACGGCCTCGGCCCCGCGCATCACATTGATGGCGTTGACATAGAACTCGCCGGCCACCCGCGCGGTCTGCTTGTCCTTGCCGAAGCTGAACATGCCCACACCCGGGATCAGCACGATCGCCGGGTCGGCACCGCGCATCGAAGGAGAGTCGGGCAGGGCGTGCCGCTGGTAGTAGGCGGCGTACTCCTCCCGGTACTCGGCGTGCAGCTCCTTCAGCCGTGCGACCGCCTCGTCCAGCGTCGCCGTCGGCGGCAGGTCGAGCACCAGCGGCCGTACCTTCGTGCGCAGGAAGTGATCGGGGCAGGACGTACCGAGCGCGGCGAGCCGAGGATGCTCGGCGGACGCGAGGAAGTCGAGGACGACCTCGGAGTCGTTGAAGTGGCCCACCTGGGGGCGGTCCAGGGACGCGATGGCACGCACGTGAGGCGCCAGCGCGGCCGCCCGCTCCCGCCGCTCGGCGGCGCTGAGGGCGGCGTACCCCTCGATCACCGGCCCGAAGGGCTCCGGCTTCCCCCGCTCGGCGAGGAACGCCTCCGCGGTACGGATGATGTGCAGCGAATTCCGCTCGCACTCTTCGGAGGTGTCACCCCAGGCGGTGATCCCGTGCCCGCCGAGAATGCACCCGATGGCCTGCGGATTGGCCTTCTTCACGGCCGCGATGTCCAGCCCGAGCTGGAATCCCGGCCGCCGCCACGGCACCCACACCACGCTGTCCCCGAAACACTCGGCGGTCAGCTTCTCCCCGTCGACGGCACAGGCGAGCGCGATACCGGAGTCCGGATGCAGATGATCCACATGCGCGGCCTCGACCAGCCCGTGCATCGCCGTGTCGATCGACGGAGCCGCCCCGCCCTTGCCATGCAGGCAGTAGTCGAACGCGGCCACCATCTCGTCCTCGCGCTCGACCCCCGGATAGACATCGACGAGCGCCCGCATCCGATCCAGCCGCAACACGGCCAGCCCGGCTTCCTTGAGAGTCCCGAGGTCACCCCCGGACCCCTTGACCCACATCAGCTCCACATCACCACCGGTGACGGGATCGGTATCGGTCCCCTTGGCGGACGTGTTCCCGCCGGCGTAGTTGGTGTTACGAGGATCAGCGCCGAGCCGATTAGAACGGGCCAGCAAATCAGCGGCTTCGGGATGCGGTGCCATGAACGGTCAGTCCTTCTCGAATGAGGGTGAGTGAATGTTTTTAGGGGCGCGGGGCTGTATCGATTTGCGGCTCCGCCGCGTGGGCGCGACCAGCCACAGACGGCCCGCACCCCGCAGAGAACAGAACCCGGCAGACGCTCACGCGCCCCAACCGGCCTGCTCCCCACCAACTCGCTCAGCGACAATCTTCTCGGCCCACCCGGACCGGCGGTACGCAGCCATCGGGTCCCCGTCCAGCCCCATCTCCTCCCGCACTTCCCGGAGCAGCGGCCGAACATCCGTGTTGTACGCATCCATCAGCACGGCATTCGCCTCAAGGACATCACCCGAGACCTGCGCGTCAGCCAACGCCGACCGGTCGACCAGCAGCGCCTTCGCCGTAGCCTCCTGCACATTCATCACCGACCGGATGATCGCCGGAATCTTCGCCTCGATGTTGTGACACTGATCAAGCATGAAGGCCACGTCGGACGTGAACCCACCCCCACGCACCACCTCGTACATGATCCGGAACAGCTGGAACGGATCAGCGGCCCCCACCATCAGGTCGTCGTCGGCGTAGAAGCGCGAGTTGAAGTCGAACCCCCCGAGCTTCCCCTCCCGCAGCAGCGTCGCCACGATGAACTCGATGTTCGTACCCGGTGCGTGATGACCGGTGTCAACGACGACCTGAGCCTTCGGCCCGAGCTTCAGACAGTGCGCGTAAGCGGTTCCCCAGTCCGGCACATCGGTCGAATAGAAGGCGGGCTCGAAGAACTTGTACTCCAGCAGCATCCGCTGCCCCTCACCGAGCCGCCCGTACACCTCCGCAAGCCCCTCGGCCAGCCGATCCTGCCGCGCACGGATGTCGTCCTGCCCGGGATAGTTCGTACCGTCCGCGAACCACAGCTTCAGATCGGCGGAGCCCGTCGCATCCATGATGTCGACGCACTCCAGCAGGTGATCGACAGCCTTGCGCCGCACCACCGCCTCCGGATGGCAGATGCTGCCGAGCTTGTAGTCGTCGTCCTGGAAGGTATTGGAGTTGATCGCGCCCAGCTTCACGCCGCGCTCTTCGGCGTACTTCGCCAGCGCCGCGTAGTCGTCGACCTTGTCCCACGGAATGTGCAGGGCAACGGTCGGCGCGACACCGGTGAACGCGTGCACCTGAGCCGCGTCGTCCAGCTTCTCCCGCGGCGTCCGTGGCACGCCTTGCTGCGCGAACACCTTGAACCGCGTACCCGAGTTCCCGTACGCCCACGACGGCGTCTCGACGGCCTGGGTCTTCAGGGCGGCCTTCACCGCGGCGAGTTCGGTCACTTCAGGACTCCTGTGGCATCGGGTCGTAACGACTGCGGCAACGACTGCGTTAATGACTGCGGCATGAAACGATTCAGAACGGGAAGCTATGGCGCCTCCGAAGGGGTGTCAACCCCTCTGACCAACCCCGATGTCCGTGACTGGTCCGTGACCTTCGGCTATCGAAATTTTTTCGACACAGACCCATTGACGTGACATGGCTCCCGTGCCTAACGTCCCGGCAACCCAGTTGAAACCTTTCACGACGCGGTGAGGCCCGTCCCGCCGGTGTCGTCGAGGAGCCCCCAATGACCCACCCGTCCGACACGGGTCCGGCCCCAGTGCTGGCACTGAAGGATGTTTCCAAGTCCTTCGGCGCCGTGCGCGCTCTGCGGGACGTCTCCCTGGAGTTGTTCCCCGGCGAGGTGCACGCACTCGCCGGTGAGAACGGCGCCGGCAAGTCGACCCTCATCAAGACGCTCGCCGGGGTGCACCGGCCGGACGCCGGCCAGGTGCTGCTCGACGGTGAGCCCGTCGTCTTCCACGGCCCCGGCGACGCCCGCGACGCCGGTATCGCCGTGATCTATCAGGAGCCCACGCTCTTCCCCGACCTGTCGATCGCCGAGAACATCTTCATGGGCCGCCGTCCGCGGCGCACCCTCGGCCGGATCGACCACAAGGCCACGCAGACGGCCACCTTCGCGCTCATGCAACGCCTCGGCGTCGAACTCGACCCCGACCGCCCTGCCCGTGGCCTGTCCATCGCGGACCAGCAGATCGTCGAGATCGCCAAGGCGCTCTCCTTCGAAGCCCGGGTCCTGATCATGGACGAGCCGACCGCCGCCCTCACCGGCAGCGAGGTGGCCCGTCTCTTCGGCGTCGTACGCACCCTGCGCGAACAGGGGGCCGCGGTGCTGTTCATCTCGCACCGGCTGGAGGAGATCTTCCAGATCTGCCAGACGGTGACCACGCTGCGCGACGGCGCCTTGATCGCCAGCGAGCCGCTGGACGGCATGACCGAGGACGACCTCGTCCGCCGCATGGTCGGCCGCGACCTCGACGAGCTGTACCCGAAGCAGGACGTCCGGCCCGGTGAGGTCGCGCTCAGCGTCCGGCGGCTGACCCGTGAGGGCGTCTTCACCGACGTCTCCTTCGAGGTCCGCACCGGCGAGATCGTCGGCCTCGCGGGGCTCGTCGGCGCCGGTCGTACGGAGGTCGCCCGCGCGGTCTTCGGCATCGACCGCTGGGACGCCGGCGAGGTCGAGGTGCAGGGGCGGAAGCTGACCAACGGAGCCCCCTCCACCGCCATGGCCGCCGGGCTGGCCCTCGTCCCCGAGGACCGGCGCGCTCAGGGCCTGGTGATGGACATGTCCATCGAGCGGAACATCGGCCTCACCGGACTCCGTACGACCGTCAAGGCCGGCTTCATGGACCGGGGGGCCGAGCGCAGCCGCTCCCTCGACTGGGCCGTCAAGCTCCAGGTCAAGTACGCCCGGATCGCCGACACCGTGAACACCCTCTCGGGCGGCAACCAGCAGAAGGTCGTCCTCGCCAAGTGGCTGGCCACCGGCCCCAAGGTGCTGATCGTCGACGAGCCCACCCGCGGCATCGACGTCGGTACGAAGGCCGAGGTGCACCGGCTGCTCAGCGAACTCGCCGCCGACGGCGTTGCCGTACTGATGATCTCCTCCGACCTGCCCGAGATCCTCGGCATGGCCGACCGCGTGCTGGTGATGCACGAGGGCCGGCTCACCGCCGAGATCCCGCGCTCCGACGCCACCGAGGAAACCGTGATGGCCGCAGCCACGGGGAGGGCCGCCGCATGACGGTGACCACCAACCCGGCTCCCGTGACCGAGGTGCCCAAGTCCAGCGGCACCCGGCTGGTCGACCGCGTCTTCAAGATGCGGGAACTGGCCATCCTGGCCGTGTTCCTGGTGATGATCGTCATCACCCAGCTGGGCAACAGTGAGTTCCTGAGCGAGCAGGGCATCAAGGACCTGCTGCTCAACGCGACCATCCTGGTGCTGGTCGCCACCGGCCAGTCCCTGGTCGTCATCACCCGCAATGTCGACCTCTCGGTCGGCTCGACGCTCGGCATCAGCGCCTTCGCGGCAGGCACCTACCTCCAGGGCGGCGGCAACTCCGTCGTGGCGATCCTGCTTGCCGTGCTGCTCGGCATCGGCTTCGGCCTGCTGAACGGGCTGCTCGTCAGCCTCGGCCAGGTGCCCGCGCTCGTCGTCACGCTTGGCACGCTCTACATCATCCGGGGCATCGACTCGATCTGGGTCGGCTCCCGCCAGATCACGGCCGCCGACCTCCCGGACGGCTTCGTCGACTTCGGCTCCGGCGGTATCTGGGCGGTGCCGTGGCTGGCGCTGATCGCGCTGGCGGTCCTGGTGGCGACGGCGTACTACCTCAAGCACTACGGCAGCGGACGCGAGCTGTACGCGCTCGGCTCCAACCCCGAGGCCGCCCGGCTCGCCGGCATCCCGGTCCGCAAGCGGATTCTCGCCGCGTACACCTTCTGCGGCGGCCTCGCCGGGCTCGCGGGCGCGATGTACCTGGCCCGGTTCGGCAACGTCGACTCCGGCACCGGCAACGGCTACGAACTCACCGTCGTCAGCGCGGTGGTGGTCGGCGGTGTGGTCTTCACCGGTGGCTCCGGCAGCGTGTACGGCGCCGCGCTCGGCGCGCTGCTGCTGACCTCCATCAACAGCGTGCTGCCCGCCCTCGGTGTCAGCTCCGTCTGGGTGCTCGCCATCAACGGCATCCTGCTCATCCTCGCCATCGCGGTCGACCGGGTCGTCGCGCTGCGCGTGGCCTCGGCCCTGAAGAAGAGGAACGCCCGCCATGCCTGAGTCCTTGACGCGTGCGAGCCGCTGGTCCGCCTCGTTGAGGTGGGACGCAGCCGTCGGCGCACTTCTGATCGTCGTGCTGCTGCTCTCCTTCGGCACGGTCGACGGTTTCGGAAACGCGCTCAACCTGTCGTTCCTGATCGGCAACACCCTTCCGATCGCATTGATCGCCCTGCCGATGACCCTCCTGGTCGTTTCGGGCGAGATCGATCTCTCGGTCGCCTCCACCGCGGGTCTCTCGGGCGCCGTCATGGGCGCGCTGTGGAACGAGGGCATGACGATCGAAGCGATCATCCCGATCTGCCTGCTGCTCGGCGTGGTCTGCGGCCTCATCAACGGTTTGCTCGTCACCCGGCTCGGGCTGCCCTCCCTCGCCGTCACCATCGGCACCCTCGCCGCCTACCGGGGCATCGCACAGATCGTGCTGGGCTCCGACGCGGTGACCGACTTCCCCACCCAGTACCTGGACTTCGCGGCCGGACGCATCGGCGACACGTTCATCCCGTACGCCTTCCTGCCCTTCCTGGTGCTCCTCGCGATCGGCGTGGTCGTTCTGCACGCCACCCCGTTCGGCCGGTCGGTCTTCGCGACCGGGGCGAGCGAGGAGGCGGCGCGGTTCGCCGGCATCCGGGTCAAGCGGCAGAAGCTGATCCTTTTCACGGTGACGGGGCTCATGGCTTCGCTGACCGGGATCTTCTGGGCCCTGCACTACGCGTCCGCTCGGTTTGACAACGCGACGGGGCTCGAACTGTCCGTCGTCGCCGCCGTGTTGCTCGGTGGGATCGACTTCGACGGTGGCAAGGGCACGTTGGGCGGTGCGATCGCGGGTGTGTTCCTGCTGGGTGCGCTGCAGAACGTGATGAGTCTTCAGGACGTTTCCGCGCAGTCGCAGATCGTTGTCACCGGTGTGTTGTTGGTGCTGTCCGTGTTGGGGCCGCGTGTGGCACGCCAGATTGCCGTGGCACGGGCACAGAGGCTCACGTCGTAGGGCCGTCGTATGGCTGCGGGGCCGTTGTGGCTGGTCGCGCAGTTCCCCGCGCCCCTTCGGGGCGCTTCCACTCATCCTCGTTTGAAGGAAACCGTCATGCGTAAGTCATCCCTTCGCCGTACCTGTGCGGCCCTTGCCGCCGCCACCTCGCTCGCCCTTGCCCTCACGGCGTGCGGCGGTACCACCAAGAAAGACGTCGCCAATGAGGACGCCTCCGCCGCCACGGCCGGTAAGGCCGACCCGAATGCCGAGCTGAAGAAGGGGCTGACCGTCGGGTTCCTGCCCAAGCAGGTCAACAACCCGTACTTCACCTCCGCCGACAAGGGTGGCGAGGCGGCACTGAAGGAGCTGGGGTCCAGCTACAAGGAGGTCGGTCCGAGCAGCGCGACGGACACCGCCGGGCAGGTGAGCTACGTCAACACGCTCACCCAGCAGCAGGTCGACGCGATGGCCGTCTCCGCGCAGGACCCGGGCGCCCTGTGCACCGCGCTCAAGCAGGCCATGAAGAACGACATCAAGGTCGTGACGTACGACTCCGACACCAAGCCGGACTGCCGCAACGCCTTCGTGTCGCAGGCGTCCGCCGAGGACCTGGGCCGGACCGAGGTGCAGCTGCTCGCCGAACAGATCGGCTACAAGGGCGAGATCGCGATCCTGTCCGCCGCGCAGACCGCGACCAACCAGAACACCTGGATCGACTTCATGAAGGACGAGCTCAAGGATCCCAAGTACAAGGACATGAAGCTCGTCAAGGTCGCGTACGGCAACGACGACGCGCAGGCGTCCTTCCAGCAGACCCAGGGCCTGCTCCAGGAGTACCCGAACCTGAAGGGGATCATCTCCCCGACCACCGTCGGCATCAAGGCGGCGGCCCAGTACCTGTCGGGCTCCAAGTACAAGGGCAAGGTCAAGCTGACCGGCCTCGGCACCCCGAACGACATGCGCAAGTACGTCAAGAACGGCACCGTCGACGCGTTCGAGCTGTGGGACCCGGCGAAGCTGGGCGAGCTGGCCGCCCGTACCTCCGTCGCGCTGGTGTCGGGGCAGATCACCGGCAAGGAGGGCGAGACGTTCAAGGCTGGGGACATGGGTGAGTTCACCATCGGCAAGGACGGTGTGATCAGCCTCGGCAAGCCGACCGTGTTCGACGCCAAGAACATCGACCAGTTCAACTTCTGATCCTTGGGGGGCTGTTGATGCAGCGTGTGTGCTTTCTGCTGAAGGTCCGGGCGGACCGCCTCGACGAGTACCGCGAGCGGCACGCCGCCGTGTGGCCCGAGATGCTCGACGCACTCTCGGCCACCGGCTGGCACAACTACTCGCTCTTCCTGCGTGAAGACGGCCTGCTGGTCGGCTACTTGGAGACCGAGGACTTCGCCGCCGCCCAGGCCGGCATGGAGGCCACCGAGATCAACGCCCGTTGGCAGGCGGAGATGGCGCCGTTCTTCGAGTCCCTGGACGGCGCCCGACCCGACGAAGCGATGAAACCCCTCACCGAAGTCTTCCACCTAGCCTGAGCCGGAGTCGCTGATATGAGAAGACGTGCCTTGCTCGGTACGGCCCTGCTGGCCTCCGTCGCCGGACCCGGCCTCGGCGCCGGCATCGCGAGGGCCGCCGACCCCGGCCCCTCCGTCACCCGGACCGGCACCACCACCCTCGACACCCAGGCCATCTTCTTCGTTTCCTACGACGGCCTGGTCAACAACAACTCCTTCCAGAAGAACGGCCTGCTGACCTACAAGGGCTACCAGTACGCCGTCTGGTACACCGCGGACCGCAACGCCGTCGTCGGCCGCCGTGCCCTCGGCGCCACCACCTGGTCCACGGTCAAGGTCGGCCACACGCTGCGCTACAACGACTCCCACAACGTCATCTCCATGGGCGTCTCCAGGACCGACGGCCGGCTGCACCTCAACATGGACTCCCACAGCGACGGCTTCACCTACGTGAAGTCGGTCGCCGGGCTCATGGACAACCCGGCCGGTCTCAGCTGGACCGCGAGCCGCTTCGGCGCACCCCAGTCGACGCTGGACGGACTCGCGCTCACCTCGCAGTTCACGTACCCCCAGTTCATCTCCACCCCCGAGGGCAGGCTCCAGCTCAGCTACCGCGTGGCGATCTCCGGCAACGGCCGCAACGCGCTCGCCGAGTACGACGGCACGCGCTGGACCAACCTCGGCGAATGGACCAGCTCCACCGGCACCTACACCAGCGAGCACGGCTCCAGCACGGCCCGCAACATGTACCTGCACGGCATCGACTACGACCGCAACGGGCGCCTGCACGCCATGTTCACGTGGCGCGAGCAGAACAACGCCGTGATGTGCAACAGCGGCGGCATCACCAACCACGACACCGGCTACGTCTACTCCGACGACCGTGGCCGCACCTGGCGCAACAACGCGGGCACCGTCGTCGGCACCACCGGAAGCTCCGGCAGCGCCGACAGGGTTTCCGTCAACGACGCCGGACTGGTCGTGGACCCGCTCAACCCGGACCACTCCCTGATGAACCAGGAGAGCCAGTTCATCGACACGGCCGGCCGCCCGCACGCCATCATCAGCTACGTACCCGGCCGCTTCGGCCAGTGCACGACGAACTACGTCGCCGACCGCACAGCCAACGGACGTGCCTTCCTCGTCCGCAAGAGCGCCTCCGGCCCCTGGCAGAAGACCGAGATCCCGGTCCCGCTGAACTCCAGTCAGCGCACCAAGCTGGTCATGGACAAGTACAACAACGCTTACGCGATCTTCCCGTTCGGCCGGATCGCCGGAGCCTCCGCGGCCTCCGGACACACCGACTGGAGGATCCTGTTCGACGGCGCCGGGCTCAACGCCTTCGGCGAGGTCGTGATCGACGAGATGCGTATCGCACAGGACAACGTGCTGTCGGTCATGTACCAGGAGAAGTCCAGCGGTACGACACCCTCGGCGCTCCGAGTCGTCGACTTCCGGCTTCCCGCGTGACCGACGCACCACCGCAGCACTGATGGGGCGGCATGACGGTAATGTGAAGACCTTCCCGCCGCCCCTCGTTTCCCTGGAGGTCCCTGCCTGATGGCCCAGTCGGTGGGTATCAAGGACGTCGCCCGCGCCGCCGGAGTCTCCGTCGGCACGGTGTCGAACGTGATCAACCGCCCGGACTCCGTCGCCACGGAGACCCGTGCCCGGGTGCTGTCCGCGATCGACCGGCTCGGCTACGTCCGCAGCGAGTCCGCGCGCCAGCTGCGCGCGGGCCGCAGCCGGATCATGGGCCTGCTCGTCCTCGACATGGGCAACCCCTTCTTCGTCGACGTCGCGCGCGGCGCCGAGCGGGCCGCGCGCCAGGCCGGGCTCGGCGTGATGGTCTGCAACAGCGCGCAGAGCGCGGGTGAGGAGGCCGACTATCTGTCGCTCTTCGCCGAGCAGCGCGTACGCGGCGTCCTGCTGACGCCCACCGATGCCAGCGGCCGCAACATCGACGCGTTCCGCCGCCACGGCATTCCCTTCGTGCTGGTCGACCGTGTCGCCGAGGGCACCACCGAGTGCTCCGTCTCCGTGGACGACGTCGCGGGCGGTGCGCTGGCCGTACGCCATCTCGTGGACGCCGGGCACCGTTCCATCGCGTACGTCAGCGGGCCGCCCGGCCTCAACCAGGTGCGCGACCGCCGCACCGGCGCGCTCAACGCGCTCACCGAAGCGGGCCTGGGCCCGGGTGCCCTGCGCGAACTGCCCACCGAGCGGCTGGACGTCGCCGCCGGCCGGGACGCCGGCGCCCGCCTCCTCGGCCTCGCCGACCGCCCCACCGCCGTGTTCTGCGCCAACGACCTGCTCGCCCTCGGCGTCCTCCAGGCCATGTACGCGGCCGGCGTCGGCGTCCCCGACGACCTCGCGATCGTCGGCTACGACGACATCGAGTTCGCCGCAGCCGCCGCCGTCCCCCTCACCTCGGTCCGCCAGCCCGCCGTCACCATGGGCGCCCTGGCCGCCGAACTGCTCCTGGAGGAGACCGACGCGGAAAGCACCGGCCCGAGAAGACACGAGCACCGCCGCGTCGTACTCCAGCCGGAACTGGTGGTACGCCGCTCCAGCCTGGCAGCCCGCTGACGGAACGCCGTGTCTCGACAGGGTGCGGTGCAGCAGCGCCCCGAAGGGGCGCGGGGAACTGCGCGACCAGCCACGACGGCGCCGCACCAGCCAAACTCACGTCGCACCCCCCGCAAAGACCGCCGGAGGCTCACGCGGCGACGGCCAGCCGGCCGAGGCTCCGGTGCGGGCTCACCACCCGCCCGTCCGGCAGGAGTTCACCCGTGTCGTCGAAGACGATCGTGCCGTTGCACAGCAGGCTCCAGCCCTGTTCCGGATGGGCCGAGACGATCACGGCGGAGTGGTGGTCCACGCTGTCGGCGGTGGGGCACGGTGGCTGATGGCTGCACATGGTGTCTCTCCTCGATCCGTCGGGCTCCTGCCTTGCGGCTCGTCATCTCAGTGGTAGCCGAGCTTGTTTTCCGTTGTATGAGAAGACCCCCACACCGCCGGAAACTCATCGGTGAGGTTTCCTTTCGGGGCGGAGATTAGGGTGGAGGCATGGAAGATCATCCCGGCGATCTCGTCGACCTGCGCGGAGACTGTGCGAACTGCTTCGGCCTGTGCTGTGTCGCGCTGCCCTTCACCGCCTCGGCGGACTTCGCGGTCGACAAGGACGCCGGGACTCCCTGCCGGAACCTTCAGGACGACCACCGCTGCGGCATCCACGCCCGTCTCCGGCAGAAGGGCTTCGCCGGCTGCACGGTCTACGACTGTTTCGGCGCCGGGCAGAAGGTCTCCCAGGTCACCTTCGGCGGACAGGACTGGCGCAAGGGCCCGCGTGATCAGGCCCGCCGGATCTTCGACGTGTTTCCGGTCGTCCGCCAGCTGCACGAACTGCTCTGGTATCTGACCGAGGCCCTCACCCTGCCCGCGGCCCGCCCCGTCCACGCCGATCTGCGCCGGGCCCAGGAGAAGACCGAGGAGCTGACCCGTCTGACTCCGGAGGAACTCGGCGCGCTGGACGTCGGGGCCCACCGGCAGGACGTCAACGCCCTGCTGCTGCGGACCAGCGAACTGGTGCGGGCGGGTACGCGCGGTCGCCGGAAGGACCGCCGGGGCGCGGACCTCATGGGTGCCCGCCTCAAGGGCGCCGACCTGCGTGGCGTCAGCCTGCGCGGCGCCTACCTCATCGCGGCCGACCTGACCGGCGCCGACCTGCGCGGGGCGGATCTGATCGGTGCCGATCTGCGGGACGCCGATCTCACAGACGCCGACCTGACCGGCGCGTTCTTCCTCACCCAGCCCCAGGTGAACGCGGCCAGGGGCAGCGCGGGCACAAAGCTGCCGGAGTCAGTCGCCCGTCCCGCGCACTGGACAGGGAGCTTCTGACCGAGGAGCCGGCACAGCGGTGCGCCGCGGCTCCAGGTGCAGCCGCAGCCCCTCCGGCATCAGCGTCAGCCGCTCGGTCACCCGCAGCCGGTACGCGGGGTCGGCCCGCAGTTCGTAGCGGCGCAGCAGCAACCCCAGCACCAGCGTGGCCTCGTGCAGCGCGAACTGGCGGCCGATGCACGCCCGCGCCCCCGTGCCGAACGGCTTGAAGGTGTGCGCGGGACGGGACCGTACTGCCGCGGCGTCGAAGCGGTCCGGGTCGAACCGCTCGGCGTCGACGCCCCACACCTCGGGCGCGCGGTGCAGCATCGGCGTGAGCACCAGCGCCCAGGCCCCTCGCCGCATCGGATGTTCTCCGGCCAGCACCGTGTCCTGGCGGGCCTCCCGGGCATAGGCCGGCGCCGTCGGCCACAGCCGCAGCGACTCGTCCAGCACCCGGCGCACGTACCGCAGCTTGGCCACCTGGTCGTAGCTGGGTGCCGCGGAGCCGCCCCAGACGCGGTCCACCTCGGCGCGGGCGCGGGCCGCGATCTCGGGGTGCCGGGAGAGATAGTGCAGGGCGAAGGAGAGCGCGCCGGACGTGGTCTCGTGACCCGCCACCAGGAAGGTGATCACCTGCCGGCGGACGTTCTCCGGCGACAGCCGCTCGCCGGTCTCCGGATGGGCCGTCTCCAGCATCCGGTCGAGCAGGTCTCCGTCCCCGCGCCCGGAAGCGCGGCGGGCGCGCACGATGTCGTCGACCGTGCGGTTGAGGAAGTCCATGTCGGCGTCGTTGAGCCGGGAGGCGCGCTTGAGCAGCAGCGGAGCCAGCGGCGGCGGCACGGTGTTGAGCCGCTGGGCGTAGGAGAGCGTGCCGATCATCGCCGTGACGAAGGGGTGCGGCCGGGATCGTTCGAAGGAGCCGAAGTCGTGTCCGAACCCGGTGCGCGCGATCGTCTCCAGGGTCAGCTTCGTCATGTCCCCGGGTACGTCCACCGCCCGGCCCGCCGAAAGCTCCCGGTCCCAGTGGTCGGTGAGCCGCCCGGCCACGTCCAGCATCATCGGGTGGTAGCCCGCCATGGCCTCCCGGCTGAAGCCCGGCGCCAGCACGTCGTGCGCCAGCTGCCAGTTGGGCTCGTGGTTGTACGCGGTGAACAGCCCGTCCCCGACGATCGGCCGCAGGTTGGCGATCCCGAGGCCCACGTGCTTGGCGAAGCGGGACTCGTCGGACAGGTCGGCCGTGAGGCCCGCGCCCCACACGAACACGATCTCGTTGGCGAACGCCTTGCGCCGGAAGATCGGACCCAACTGCCGGGCGTAACGCAGGGAATCCTGCAAAGGCTTGGTCCTGCTGGCGCCGAGCACATCACCGAGCAGCGGGAGCCTGCGCGGGGGATGCGGAATGCGGTGCAGCTGAGGCCAGCCCTGCTCGGCGCTGCGGAACCCCTTCGGCACCGCGGCCCTGGTCGACGTCTCCGCCATGACGCGATCTCCCTTGGTCCAGCGGTGGGTTGAGCGTGTTGTACGCGGGTTCAACAACGCGATCCAGTCTGGTCCCGCTATTGAATCGACGTCAAGTAAAGTGCGGACATGACCGCGCATCAGAGCGGGCCGATACGCCGCCGGCTTAGTACCGAGGAGCGCCGCGAGCAACTCCTCGGCGTCGGGGCGCGGTTGTTCTCGGAGAGTCCGTACGACGACGTGTGGATCGAGCAGGTCGCCGAGATCGCCGGGGTCTCGCGCGGACTGCTCTACCACTACTTCCCGACGAAGCGTGACTTCTTCGCGGCGGTGGTGGCGCGGGAGAGCGAGCGGATGCTGCGGATGACCGCGGCGGTGCCGGGAGTTCCGGTGCGCGAGCAACTGGCGGCCAATCTCGACACGTACCTGGCCTACGTGGAGGCCAACGCGCACGGCTTCCGCGCCTTCCATCGGGCCGACGCGGCGGGGGACCAGGCCGTGCGCCGGATTTATCAGCGTGCTCTGGGCGCCCATGAGCAGCAGATCCTGGCGGTGCTGGCCGAGGACCACGAGTTCGGCCCCGTCACGCGGGAGCGCCCTGATGTCCAGCTCGCCGTGCGCGGTTGGCTGGCGTTCACGACGGCCGTCTGTCTGGAGTGGCTGCGGGGCTCGGACCTTTCGCGCGAGCAAGTGCGGGACCTCTGTGCACGGGCCCTGCTGGGCATGCTCGGGCCCTGAATTCTCATAACCGCCGCACAGGTTCGCGTGACCTGGTTGGCGTGCGCCCCGATCTTGGGTAAGTTAGGCAAGGCTTACCTAAGGAGGTTTTGGGATGGGTGACAGCCAACCCTGGACGGCCGCGCCTGCTGCGGCGGAGCGGGCCCGTTCGCTGCTCGCCACCGCGTGGTCCTGCGCGGTGACCGCGGACGGCGGCCGGGAGGAGTTCGTCGGCGCGCACTCCGTGGACGACGACGGACGGGTGCTCCTGAGTGTGCCCGAGGACAGCGCGCTGCTCGCGGCGGCGATCTGCGCGCCCCGCGGCGAGCCGTCCGCCGTCCTGGAGTTCGCCGACGTCGCGCCCGTCCCCGTACGCAGCCGGATCCGCGCCCGGCTCTGGCTCGCCGGCTGGTTCGCCCCCGAGGGCGACCTCCTCGCGTTCCACGCCACACGTGTGGTGCTGCGGCAGCCCACCGGCGCCGTGGTCGTCGACCTCGACGAGTTCGCCGCCGCCGAACCGGACCCGCTGGCCACGGCGGAGTCCCGGCTGCTGACGCATCTCGCCGACTGCCACGGCGACGCCGTCGAGCGGCTCACCCGGCTCGTCGAGCCCGAGAGCCTGCACGGCGCGGTGAAGGTCCAGCCCCTCGCCGTCGACCGGCACGGACTGACGCTGCGCATCGAACGCACCCGCGCCCACGGCGACGTACGACTGGCCTTCCACCGGCCCGCCGACGACGTCGCGCAGCTCACCGAGCGCATGCACATCCTCCTCTCGCAGGCCAGCGCCGCCTCCTGCCCCCGCGCCCTACAGCGGCAGCGCACAGACGGCGACGGGTGAGGCGAACGGCTCGCCCGCGAGCCGCAGTTCACCGCTTGCGGCGTCCACGTGGAACACGCTCACCGTGCTCGACCTCTGGTTCGCCGCGAACAGCAGCGTCCCGTCCGGCGCGAGGGCGATCTGCCGGGGGAAGTCACCGGACACCGGCACCGTGCCCAGAAGCCTGAGCCGGGCGCCGTCGGCCTCCACCGCGTAGCGGGCGAGGCTGTTGTGGCCCCGGTTGGCGAGATAGGCGTACGCGCCGTTCGGTGTCACCACGATCTGCGCCGGGTAGCTGGTGCCCTCGCCGGTGCCCGTGGACTGCGGCTCGCCGATGGTGAGGCGACCGGAGGCGCGGTCGTATCCGCACACCGTGACCGTGTCGTCCACCTCGTTGGCCAGGTAGGCGTACCGGCCGCCCGGGTGGAAGGTGAGGTGCCGGGGGCCCGCGCCGGCGCGCGTGTGGGCCTGGGAGACCTCGGTGAGGGTGCCCGCGCGGGTGTCGAGGCGGTAGGTGTAGACGGTGTCCGTGCCGAGGTCCACGGCGAGGACATGGCCGCCGTCGGGACTGGTGACGAACTGGTGGGCGTGTGGGCCCTCCTGGCCCGGGCCCGGTGCCGGACTGGTGTGCGTGACCAGGTCGGTGCGCTCGCCGAGTGCGCCGGAGGTATCGATGGGGTGCACGGCCACACTGCCGGAGGCGTAGTTGGCGCTGAGCAGCCAGCGCCCGCTCGGATGCACCGACAGATGGCAGGGGGCGCCACCGCCGCTGCTCCGGCTGCCCAGGATCTTGTCGTCGGACAGCCGGACGGCGGTCACCGCACCGTCCTCGCGCTCATTGACGGCGTACAGCGTGCGGCCGTTCGGATGGAGCGCCAGATACGACGGGTCGCCGACGTCCTCGATGGTTTCCTCGCCGGTGATCCGGCCGGTGGCGGCGTCATAGGTTGCCAGGCCGATGCCTTTGCCGCCGCCGTCGACTGAGGTGTAGGTGCCGAGGTACAGGGGGCGGGGGCCGGAGGGCTTGGCGGCCTCGCGGGGTGTGCTCGCGGTCGTCTCGGGGGGTGCCGTGTCCGCGGCGGGCGCCGGGGCGTCGTCACACGCCGGGAGGGTCACCGCAGCGCCCGTTCCCGCGAGCGCGCCGACGAACCGACGCCTGCTCAAGCCACCACTGCTCATGTCCACACCTCAGGTCGTCGGTCGTCCCGACAGCCACCCTCGCGTGGATCACCCTTGGCGTGCAAGAACGGCACCGCGCGTTGCAGCAGCCGCAACGGTCACCAGTCGCCGTCCTCCACCGCTTTGCCGGGCGCGTCCTTGAGAGGCTTCACCTGGCCCGGCGACGGCTCCTGCCAGGGTTCGTGGTCGTCACCGATCCAGTCGCCGACCGGTTTCACCCCTTCCAGGGTGTCGGTCGGAGCGAGGTCCTCCGCGTCCTGGTCGAAGTAGTCGAACCACGGCAGCCCCGCGCTCGTGTAGGCCGCCCGGTCGACGGGGGACGGCGGCGGGGCTTCGCCGGTGATACGGCGCCACTCCGGGGGCGTCACCAGATGGACGTAGACCCGACCGGCGGGCTCCTCGGACCAGTCCGTCGCCGGCCGGTCGTCCTGGTAGACCTCCTGGCGCATGGAGCCGCCGACGCCCAGCCCCATCGCCGCGGCGGGCCGCGCCCGGCCGGCCGGAGCGGCGCCGGGTGCCGCGGGTGCCGACATCGGCAGCGCGGCGCCGTAGCCCCCGGCCGCCTTCATGGACCGCACCTCACGCTCGGCCCGCAGGCGCTGCTCCTCGCGCCACACGGCCAGCGCCCCCTCGTTCAGCGGGAACGACTGCAGCTGTACGCCGCCCCAGACCTCCTCGCCGGTGACCTGGCCCTCGACGGTCGCCCCCATCCCCAGCGGCACCGCCACGAACTGGCGGACCGTGCCCTTCCCGGAGTTGACGCCGTCCAGCCAGGGCTGGCGGGGGAGTACCACGTAGTTCTGGGGTTTGCGGGAGAGCCGGTCGCTCCACGGGCGGCCCGAGACGGCGCACACCTTTCCCACGCCGACCTGCAGGGCGGCCGGTTCGGTGGTGCCCGCGAAGCTCAGCCACATCGCCTCCCGCAGATACACCGGCAGCATCACACCGCCGCGCGAGCGCCACTGCTCGGGCACGGTGTCCGGATAGTCCGCCACACGCCGGACCGGGAACTCGCCGAGCCCCGGCGGCAACGCGTGCGTGCCCGTCTCGGGCAGACGCAGGGTGCGGATGAACCGCACCGCCACCCCGCCCGGCAGCCGCAGCGTGTTCCCGTCGATCCGTACGGTCGTATCGGCCATCGGCCCGCTCCCTAGGTCCGGTCGTCAAATTCCCGCCTGCCCCGCGGCGTCTGGCACGCACGCTCGCGAGGGCGCTCCGGCGCCTTGCTACCGCACGCACCAGACGCCGCGGGGCCCGCGCTCCGGGCGGACGACGGGAATTTGACGACCGGACCTGGCATCCGGCGCCGGCCCGTCCCGGCGTCCCCTACCGGAAACGCCCGCCCATCCCGGTACGGTTCCGCCACAGCTGTTCCTGGACGCCCAGACGTTCACGCAGCCGGGTCAGACGCGGCATCCGGGCGCGCTGCTCCTGGGACACGCGGTCCAGTTCCTCCAGTAGACGACGTGTGCGGTTCTCAGTGTCGAGTTCGTCGAGGATGCGGTTCACCTCGGTCAGGACGGCGCCGAACAGCTGCCAGTGCCGGGTCTCGCGCTCGGCCTCCTCGCGCAGCAGCTGGGCGAGCTTGTCGCGGGTGGCCGCCGCGGTCTGCAACTCGGCGGCGAGCCGGGCCTCCGCCGACTCGGCGTTGGCGCTGACACTGGTGGTTACCAGGACGGCGAAGCTGACCACGGCGTCGGCGATCTCGGCCAGCAGCTGTTCCACGGCGGCGCCCGTCGGCGGCGTGAACAGCGGCTCGGGGTCGCGTTCCTTGGCCAGGTCGGTGAAGCTGCGCGCGAGGACGCGCAGGACGACCGTGCAGATCTCCAGCGTGTCCAGGCCGGTGCGCAGCACGACCCGGTGCAACAGGCCCTCACGCACGCGCGGATTGAGCCGCAGACTGTCCTCCGCCTGCCGCAGCGCCGCGTCCACCTCGACGATGTCGTGATCGAGTCGGCGTGCCTCGTGCAGGCGTGCGGCGGTCTGCTCGACCGGGGGACGGCCGGCCACCTCCTCACCCATGCTCAGCATCAGCTGCCGCAGCCGGCGGGCCAGTCCCTCGATGGACTCACCCGCCTGGTCGACCCACACCGGCGGCGCCAGCAGCAGATTGAAGCCGAGTCCGACGACCGCGCCGATGAGCGTCTCCACCACCCGCGCCCACGCCGTGTCCCCGACAGTGGTCACGCCGAGGACCAGCATCGCGCTGATCGCGACCTCGGGGACGTACTCGTCGACCCGCACCAGATGTCCCACTGCCAGCGCGGCGAGGATCAGCAGGGCGAGACTCCACCAGGTCAGCCCCACCAGCAGGCTGAAGGCGATGGCCACGAGGACGCCGGCCACCACGGAGTTCACCCGGCGGATGCCGTTGGTGAGCGTGGCGTAGAGGGTGACCTGGACGACCAGCAGCGCGGTCAGCGGCGCGGTGAGCGGCAGCTGCTCGGGGCTCAGGCGCAGCGCGATGACGTAGGCGATCGTCGCGGCGGCGGCCGACCGCAGCGTCTGGACGACGACGGGGTCCCGGCGCTGCTTCTTCACCAGGCGTTCGAGGGACTCCGTCCGCTCACGCACATCTCGCATCCCTTGGGATCTTCCCTTCCTCAGGCGCATCGAACGTACTGAGGAAAACCCCTGCTGTCGCGCTGCGGATGTCCGCGCCCGAGGACGGTGGACCGCCGGATGGTGCCGGCGGTCTGCGCCCCCTCGACCGCATGATCGGCGACGCGCAGGTGGTCGGCGTGGGGGAAGCCACCCACGGCTCGCACGACTTCTTCGCCCTCAAGGACCGCGTCTTCCGCCACCTCGTCGAGGAGAAGGGCCTCCGCACCTTCGCGCTGGAGGCCCCCTGGAGCACGGGCCTGCGCCTCGACGCCTACGTGCGGTACGGCAAGGGCGACCCGCGGCGCATCATGCGCGAGGAGTTCCAGAGCGACTACCTGTGGTGGAACAACTAAACGGGAAGGCTGGATGACCTGGGGCTCACCACACAGGAGCCTTGTGAGCTGGGCAGATAGTTCCCATCGGTTGTCGTTGATCGCCGTCGTTTGTCGCGCTCGTGTGCCATGGATGTGCCCTCACCGCGCTCCCTGGGGCGCTATCGGGCGGCGGGCACGTTGCCGTCGCGCCAGTCGTTCACGCGTTTTCGGATGCTGGGGACCATGGGCAGCGCGTCGACCTCTGTCGCCTCGAACCATTGGACGTCGGTGGACTCCTCGGACACGGCCAGATGCCCGCCCACCGGACGCGCCAGGAAGCAGATGGAGAACTCCTGCCGGACCTCGCCGTCGTCGTAGGCGAACACGTGCCGGGGATTGGTGTACGTGCCGACGATGCCGATGATCTCGACGTCGTAGCCGGTCTCCTCGCGGGTCTCCCGGACCGCGCAGTCGGGCAGCGACTCGCCAATGTGCATCGCGCCGCCGGGCAGGGCCCACATGCCGTTGTCGGCACGCCGCTGGAGCAGGATGCGCCCGGCGCTGTCGACCACGACAGCCGACGCCGCTGGCACCAGGCTGTTCGCCTTCGGGGCGTCGGGATCGTCCTCGTAATCACGCCTGGCCATCTGTCTCCTCCCATACCGGGGTGCCCCGGCTCCACAGTTCCTCGACGTGCGAGGCGAAACGGTCGAACATGCCGTCGTCCTGGTAGCGGTGCAGATGCAGCGTAGGGGCATCGTGCCCGACGCTGTGCGTCAGCAGCGGCGTGACGATCATGTCGTCGTCGAAGCGGAACACCGACAGGTGTGCGTGCCCGTTGCTGTACCGCGCGTCGATACCCGGCTGGCTCCTTATCTTCTCCAGTTCGGCCAGGGTCACGCGGATGCGCGTCGACAGGGTCAGCGCCACGCCCTCGTCCTGCTCCCGCGACCGCGTCAGCTCGCTGTCGGGGTCGCCGACCAGGAACCGCACCCGGCATCCCTGGGCGGCCTTGCGCTTGAGCGCGGTGCCGAACCGGGACTGTTCGAGCCACAGGAAGTAGTTGGTGTATCCGGCGAAGGTCAGCTCACGTTCGGCCCTAGTGATCAGGGTGCGCCACAGCGAGGCCGGAACGCCGGACCGGAACGGGTAGACCGAAACGACCTCACGGTCCGGGCCGACCTTGATTGCCTTCCGCGCGGCGCTTGGCCACAACACCGCCTCATCCTCTCCGAGTGCCTCACAGACGGCCCACCGGTGGCGGGCATGGGGGATCCGTCCGGTCTCGGTGATCCACCGGCCGACGGTCTTGGTGTCGACGCCGCACTTCTCCGCCAACTGATGGTCAGTCATCCGGGCCTTCAGCATGGCGCGGCGCAATGGTTCGTTCACCGGTACCCCCTGGGACGTTCGGCACGCTTCACACGCTATCCGTACTCCGTGTCTAACGGTCACGGAACGCGGTGGGAACGCCCCGGCCAGGGCGGAAAGGTGGGTGATCTGCGAGGGAACGAGGGGACATGAACGACTACACGCCCGAGATTGGCGACCTTGTGTTCGATGAAGCGACGCGCAAGATCGGCCGGGCGGTGGACCGGGTTGGGCCCTACTGGCAGCTCAAGCCCCCCGGCGGCGGGCAGGAATGGGACGCACACGGGCCGTTGCGGCCTGCTACAACGGCGGAGCGGCTGTCGGCGGGTGTGGCCCTGGCGAACGCCCGGAGTCGAGGGGAGGCGTCGTGAGCGCCTCGGCCACGACGCTGTCGGCTGAGTGCATGCTGGCCGCGCGGCCCGGTTACCGCGGCCTGCACCGGCAATGCCGACAGACCCGGGACATCCCGCTGCCTCACTCGCGCGGCATCCTCCTCCAACGCCGCTGCGCCTGCGCGTGCCATCGGCGCCGGGTGTATGACGAGGACGAGACGCCCGAGTTATCAGCGGACGAGGATGCTCTCTCGATGACAGCGGCGTTCCCTTAATTAATCCCATTGATGGTGAAATATTGTTGCGCCCACGCTTCGGCATCCTCGACGCTCTTCACGTCTCTCGGAACCGCCCGGGTTTCAAAGCACTCGTCGCCCCGGTTGTACCAGAAAAGTCGCCAGGGGGAGCCCTCGAAAAGACCGGCAAACCTGTCATTCATCGACAGGGTAAAGTCCTCATCTCGGGCAACAATCCTGATATTCACGACTTGGGCACTCCTCACTCATTTACTGTTCTGATTCCAGCACGGGTGAGCAGAAGCCGCACCCTCAGGGCTCTGACGTGCCATTTCACAAGATCACCTCAGGAAGGGGCTTTAGAGGGAGAGAAGCGCTTCGAGGGCGGGGTCGCAGGTGCGTTCAGCCATTTACGTGGGGTCCCCTAAGTACCCCCCGGGCCTACGGGAATTGACCCGGCTCTCCCGTAATCACCCGGCTCCCGTTGAAACGATCCCGCCTCAGTTGAAAACCCCGTTGTATCCTGGGTGACCTAGGCATGGCATGGCGAGGTTCAAAGATCACTTCAACGAACGAGAGCGCCATGATGAACAACATCAATATCATCAGCGGTCACGCACCTGGGCACACCCGGGACGCGTTCTGCGAGGCCGTGGAGCAAGAGGGCCGGTCCCTTCACCGCGAGGACTGGACAGTGCTGTGGAACTGCACGGACATCCTGCCTGGCATGGACTGCGAGGATCTCGATATCCCTCGCGGCTCGACCTATGCGCAGGCTGTCCGGTCGCTGGACCGCAGTTCCTGATAACGAAGTGCCTCCGCCCATCACGGACGGGGGCACTTCCATGCTCTCGTCTCGATCGAGACAAGCAAATAAGAAGATTCGATTCAATTTCATTTCATTCAAAGCAGGTTGAGCAAGCAAGGCGATGCAACTGCACTGCTGTGCAAGGCAGATGCAGTGCATGCATGGCAATGGCAAGGCAACCATTCGCACACTGCACTGCGTGGGCACTGCGTGGCAGGCAGAGCCGTGCAGCACATGGCATGCATGCAGTGCATGGGCACAAGACCAGCTGACCAGCAGTTGGGCAGAGCAGCTTCATCTGGGCGTTGGCACGGCACACTGCACTGCTGCTGCGTGGCGGTGCCGTGGGTGGGGTGGGCACCAGGGGAGTCCGGCCAGCGCCCACCGCCACCCACGGCCCTGCCCACCCGCTGCCCCTGGCACCCGGGGGTAGGGGCGCCTGGGCCATCGCGGCGGCAGTCGGGGCGAGCCAAAGACACTGTCGTTAAGGATCTTCATCGAACGAAATCTTTCAGTAAAGATCCACTGGACGAGGAGGCGGACTGGTCATGCGGTCAGAGGAGTCGCGCAACGCATGCCAGTACCTTGCGCAGTTGGGTGCCACATGACCAGTCCGAGTGCCGGGGCCGGAAGAGCGGGCGGACCGTGGAAGAACGCCCTCGGAAACGACCCCGGCACGCTTATCAGGTGGGGGGTGGCATACCTGAAGTCCACCCGCTTTCATACGACTTCACGAACGCGGCCAGCAACTTCAAGGCGGCCATTGCCTGTTCAGCGCTGGGTGGCTCCGCCGGCACTGCATCGCCGTCGGCACCGCCAGGCGCCATCATGCCGCGCCATGCCAGGTCGGCCAGCACACGGCGACGCTCGGCAGCCGTGATGCCGCCCCCTGATGCGGAGCGGACAGCAGCAGTGGCCCCGCTGTATGCGGGCCACGGGGTCAGGCTGACCTCTTTCAGCTCCAGCTGGTGGATGGTGCGTTCGGTCTGGTCGCGATTCCATACGTCCCCGCCTTCGGGAACCGTGAAGCCGATGCTCGATCCGACGCAGCCCTCGGCCACGGCTTCCCTGCTTGCCTCGGCCAGGTCATGTGTCAGGAAGCGTGCACGGAGGTGGAGTCCATCTGCCCTTTCTTCGAGGCCGGTTGTCACGGCCACAGGCACGGATTCCCTCTGATGCGCCCAGAGCACTGGAATGCCCCCCGAGTTGACGGCCGAGCGACAGGCGCCCTCGGTCACTGTCTCCTTGAAGGTGCGGCCTCCCTCGGTCACGGTGGTCGGGGAACCGTACGGCACCGCTACGGCAATCAGTGTCCTGCCGTCGCCGGACGTCTCGGTCCGCAGCTCGAATTGCCTGGTTTCCATAACGGCATCAACTCGTTCCGGCCGAGAGGAGCTTGAAGCCCGGGGCGATCACGTCGCCGCCCGTCCTTCCGAAGCTGTACCAGCCACGGGCGCCCAACGGCCGCCCGTTCGACCCAAATACATGGGGCACGAACTCGTAGACGGAGTTCGAAGAATCGGCTATGAGGTAGTTGGAGAAGTCCCCGACGACCAGCACGTTGGCTCCGGGAACCGAACTGTCCTTGTCCATCTCGGAATTTTCTACCAGGTCCCACCCGCGCAGCTTCGGATACGGCGTACCCTCCACGACCAGGCTCGTCTCAACAGAGTTGGCCATCAGGCCGAACTCACGCAGCTCATTGATGAACTCAAGTGCGGCCATAAACTTGGCGGCCGGACGCCAGCGCGGTGCCAGGCTTTCCTGGAATGCGATGACGTCGGCCCTGTCGATGGACGCCCCGCCAAACACCTGCGAAGCACTGCCGTCCAGCGCGGTGATGATCCCGGTCGGTTCGTTCGTGCCGCTTCCCAGGGTGAAGGCGGTGCTTTCGAGCCGGTTGAAGGCATCAAGTGCCAGGTCCTTGACCTGCTGGGAGATGTTCGTCGATTGGCTCGCCTCGATCGAGCTTACGATCCACGTGTCACGCTTGTGAGTTGGGACGGGCGGCTGGAGCAGCGAAACCGTTGATTCGGTTGTCTCCTGCAATTCCGGTGTCCAGTGCGCACTTGTCCCGGCGGACGTGATCCCGTGCCACTCCGTCGACGTAATGACCTCAACGCGTGCCAATTGCCTGATCGGGTTGACAGTTGAATCATTGGTCAACAGAATTGCAGGATTAAGCTGGAAAGGCGCAAGGAACGCGCCAGCAGCGCCGGTGCCGTAAACACCCACTGCGCGCTGGTAATTCTTGGCGCGCATGAATGCCTCGTACTCTTCACGCGTCCACTCGCGATGCCCGTATTCCGGGTCGCTGAAGAGCTTTGCCGTGGCCGTGAGGTAATCGGGATCGCCGGTTACGGTCACCCACTCGGCAAGGCGCCGCGTCTCCGCGCCGTCCGGCTGCGACCGTGCAAGGTCGAACGCCGCCGTGATCTTCTCGCGAGATGCGTCTGACAGCTCGTCGGCCCTGTGCCGCTCGATCACACGCATGGCGGCGCTGTACTCGCGGCTGCTGCCTGGCCGGTTGTCGCGCGGCCGTGTACGGCACGGCACGCCCTCGGTGCAGCCGGGCCGGGCCGCCAGCTCGCGCAGCTCCTCGACGCGCTCCTGCGCCCGCGTCACGAACGTCTCGGCGGCCTCCCAGCGATCGTGGTCCTGGGTCCCTTCCGGGATCTCCTCGGCGTCGCCGTAACGCGCCGCCAGCTCGGCCAGCTCGGCACGCGCTTCGTGAATGTCCTGGAAATGGAATTGATCAATGTCGCCGCTGCTGTCGCGGCGCTTTCGTGTCCTGGGCATGATGGCTCCTTTCTCATGTTTCGTGCAGGGTGAATGACCGTCACACGGGAGAAAGGGGCCATCCCGGCCTTCCGGGGCCTCCTGAAGCGCTCGCCCGGAATTTTCTGCAACCGCTGCTCTGATTATGCCCCCGAACTGTCGTCGGAATCCATATCCGGCACCTCCCGGATCTCGACACCGGCCCGGCCGAAAGCGAAGAGAAGCGTGCCGTCCAGGTAGGAGTCGGCAAGCCTCGCGGCGTCGGGACGTTTCCAGACCTCGTCCATGGCCCTGGCCATTTGCAGAGTGATCGCTTCGATTACCGTGTAGAACAGTTCATTCTCCTGATGTTCTGTCATTAGTGTTCGCGCCTCCTGTTTTTGTTGGCCCGCATCGGACAGCCCCGGTCGTGCGAGCCATTGTTGGCAAGTGGTCCGCAAAACGCGCACTCCTGCGGCAGTCCGAACTCGCCGACGCCGAACTGGTCGTAGAGCGTGTACAAATCGCCGACGCCGTCATCGTCCAGGACATGGTCCGCCATTGACCGGTCGAGCGGACGGTTCTTCGGGTGGTAATCGTTATCCCACTGCTCGACCATAATGAGCCTCCTCGAACCTTGCGATCGCCTCCGTGAGTTGGGTCTTCTCCGCCCAGTTCGCGGCGACGATAGGGCCGATCCGCCCAGCGGTGTGGGTATTGAGCCACGCATGCCGTGCGGATACCCAGCGGTCGTGCGCTTTTACGATGTCGTCGACACATTCAGGGTCTGCTTCGAGCCATTGGCCCGGCACGAACTCCATTAGCTGACGTTGCTTCATAATGTGTCACCGTTCCTCGATTTCCTCAGCGTGCGCGGCCTGCTGTACGCCCAGTGCCTCCAGTACATCCGCCAGGCGGTGTATCGCCTCGCACAGCTCTGCATTGCCACTGCCGTCAGCGACTGCTTCGGTCAGGTCCTTCAATTGCCGTGTCATGTGCTGCAATTCGACTTCGGTCATGCGTCAGGTTCCTTTACGTGATGATCGTTTACTACCAACAAGGAGTGCAGGGGGTACCCCTATTCACTCATGATCATCTTCTTTATCTATTGGGGGGTTGGGGGATGGGTGTGCACTATTTGTTTGTAGGCCGCCCAAGATCAACTTCTTCTGACCCGGTGCCAGGCGCCAGTGGATTCCGGCCCGCGACCATGTCTGCTTGCCGCCGCTCGGCTGGGCGAACAGAACGCTGTCCGGGTCCGGCCGGTCGGTGGCCTCGACAAGTCCGATGCACTCCAGATCCTCCAGGTGCCGGAGGGCAGTCGGGGCGCTCAGGGACCCGCCCGTGGCACGGGAGACGGCTCCGCACGTCTGGTCGAACTCGGGCGATGCCGCCAGGGCCTTCAGGACGGCCAGCCGGGGGCGTGACGTGGTGTCCATGGCGCAGCGGCGGGCGATGGCGACGGCTTCCGCCTCGGTCATGCCCAGAGCCATCAGAGAGCGCGTCAGCAGCCGGAGCTGCCCGCAGAGCCGATAGGGCGCCTCCACATCGGGCATGCCGTCGATCTCCCGCTTGCCGTAACTGACCCTTGGTACCGAACCCCTGGCCATTGCGCACAACTCGGCCGCTTCCTCGATCTGCTCGTGTGCTTTGTCGCTGAGGACGACGCCGGCGAGCCGGGCACGGCCGTCGCGGACCAGTGCCGCCGCAATGCCCTGCGCTGCCTTGCGATGCTCCGCAGTACCGCCATTGCGGCGCAGCATCATGGCTTTGCCGTGGTCGCTGTCCTGGAGTCGGCAGTACACCCATCGCGGACCGAGTGCGTCATTGTGAGATGCGTAGTGGTCGATGGCGTTCGTGCATGCGGCCAGAAGTGTTACCCGCCCCTCCCAAGTAATTGCTTTCTCAACTCCGCCTATTTCACGGTCGTACCGGCCGTCATACATGCCCCGGATCGCGCTATAGAGTTGGTCCCGCGTCCCTTTATTGGACGCGTCGAGCAATGGTGCGAAGTCCTTGATGGTTACGAACGCCGGTGACGGAATCCGTGTCAGGAGCCCGGTCTTCTTCCCCGGCACCTTCCCTTTTGGCGGCAGCCATCCCAATAGTGCGGCCTGCGAGGTCAGTTCGTCCTTGCGTTCATCGGCAAAGGAGTCACACAGGTTAATTGCCTCCGTCTTCCCGCCAGATGCCGGGCCGACGATCATCACCCAGAACGGGTCGGAGTCGGTTTCCTCATAACCGACCGCGCATGCGAGAGTGACGTCGTACGGAACGAAGTCCGCGACGTAGATATAGGCGTTCAACGCCGCATGGAGCTCGTCCAGATGGGACGGTGGCCCAGGCGGGATCACCTTCGCCTTCGGTGCCGGTGTCTCGCCCTTCTTCCGGGCGGCCTTCTCCGCCCTAATCAGCTCCGCGAACTCGTTCCTCTGCCCCTTGGAAAGAGCCAGCCCCATCAGAGCGTTCCTGATGTCCTCGGAGCCGTCGAGGTAGGCGCGGACCAGGTCCGCCAGCGAATCCGCCGACAGATTCCCATTCTGTTGCCCCGACCCGTTAGGAGACGGTTTCTCAGGCCCCGCCTCTGATGGTTGCCAGTACTTGCCACTGGCCGGGGGTGGGGTACTCTCAGGCATATCACCCTCCAAGTAAATATGGCGAAAGCCCGGAATGGCGCCGGACTATCGCAAGCATAAAGGGCTCTGCCGCGTCCCCGTGATGGCAGAGCCCTTGCTTTGTGTATGCGCCCGGATTGCCTTGTGGAATTGCACGGGACAATCCGGGCAGCTTTGCTGACTTCACTTCTTCGGATATGGGGAAAGATCCCTCTCGTCGTCCACCAGGTGCGAGTAGCCCTCCAGGTTGTCAGCCTGTACAAGGGAGTCGTTGTCGAGGACAAGGGGCGTGAAGCGGTCGCCCTCTACCGCCCAGGCGTGCACCGGCCGGTAGATGAGCAGGGTCACGCCTTTCACGATGCGGGTGGTTTCGTATGCCGCCCAGCACGCGCTGATCGTCGGAATGTAGTTCGTCATGCCGAATTCACCTTCTCGGTGTTGTTGAGCCGCCCGTCTTCCCAGGCGGCCAGGTCGGCGGGCCTATACCTGACGTGCTTGCCGATCTTGATATACGGCGGGCCGGTCCGGTCCGAATTCCAGCCGTAGATCGTGGCCTGCGGTATGCCGTAGCGTTCTGCCAGCTCCCCCACTGATAGGTAGTGATCTTTCATGGGTGTTTCTCCTCCTTTCGCTCCCGGAGATCCCCGTGAATACACACCCCTAAACGAAATGAAGCCAAGTTACTTTCGATCGATCATTTGCGGGGGTATTAGCCTGGGCTTTTATGGCAATCAGCCTTCGTCCCCGCCATGCGTGTCAGCAGCGTCCGGAGTACTCGACGGGGCGGAGTTATCCTCGATTGCATGGCAGTGATTCACGATGCCTGGCACAGCAAGACCGGTGCCGCTCAGTGCCGGGAGCACAAGAAGCCTCCTTCCAAGGCGCACGGATACGGCCTGCGGTGGCAGGTCCGGTGGCGGGATGCTAACGGCGTCCAGCAAAAGCGGAGTTACGCGAAAAAGGGCGATGCTGAGGACAAGAAGAAGGCGGTCGAAAGCGCCCTGATTCGTGGCCAGTTGACCGATCCGAAGGTGACGTTCAAGGAGTATGCCGAAAAGTGGCGGGCTTCCCAGCCGCACCGGCCGACGACGGTGGAAGTGGTCGGCAACTCCTTTGAGAAGCATGCCTATCCGGCCTTCGGCAGCAGGCGCCTGATATCGATCACGCAGTCCGATATACAGAGCTGGGCGGTGTCGCTGCCGGTCGCGCCCAGCACCGCGAGGCGGATCCTGTCCAACGTCGGCCCCGTGTTCTCCGCCGCAGTCCGGGACGGGATCATCGGCCGCAGTCCGTGCCAGGGCATCCGTCTCCCGCAGCCGCCCCACCGGGAGATCGTCCCGACGTCGGCGTCGCAGGTCCGGGCACTGGCCGCGTCGCTGCCCGCGCGGCTGGCACTGCTGCCCGTGCTGCTGGCCGGGACCGGCGTACGGCCGGGCGAGTGCTTCGGCCTCCGCGTTGCCGACGTCGACTCTGTTACGCGTACCGTCACCGTCCGGCAGCAGCGCCAGGGGGGCGTGGACGCCCCGTTGAAGACGGCCCGGTCCCACAGGGTCATCCCGGTCCCGAAGTCGCTGCTGGACGCTGTGGCGGCTCACGTCGAGGTGTTCCCGAGCAAGGACGGGTACGTGTTCAGCGATGCGAAGGGTCAGCCGCTGGACGAGCACCGCTTCCGGCACGTCTGGCACCGCGCGGTGAAGGCGGCCGGTCTGCCGAAGGGGACACGGATTCATGATCTCCGGCACACGTATGCCAGTGCGCTCATCGCGGCCGGTGCGACGCCGGTCACCGTGGCGCGCAGGCTGGGCGACTCCGTGATCACGACCATGCGGGTGTACGCGCATTGCTGGCCGACCGATGACGACCAGACCAGGCTGGCCGTGGACGCGTTCCTGAGTGCCCCGCAAGTGCCATGATCTTCCCTGCCGGTGCAGTCCGCCCAGGTCAGGATGCCTGCCGGGGCTGTGGTGGAACAACACCGACTATCTGCGGCTCGTCGAGTGGATGCGGGCGTACAACGTCCGGCATCCCGGCGATCCCGTCCGCTTCATCGGCGACGACATCGCCTGGACCGGACCCGAGCTGTACGACGCGGTGACGGACCATGTGGCCGCCACCCGTCCGGAACTCAGCCCCCGCTTCGCGGAGCTCTACCGCGGGCTACGGCCCACCGTGGCGACCAAGGCCTACATCGAGCAGTACCTGAGCAAGCCGCACGCGGAACGCGGGGAGATGGCCGAGCGCACCGGCGCGGCGCTGGACCTGCTGCGCAGCCAGGGCGCCGGCGAGGACCGGGCGGCGTACGAGCGGGCCGTCCAGAACGCGACGGTGATCGACCAGACCGCCCGGCAGTACGCCTTCGACTTCGAGGACCCCGCCCAGATCGCCGAGGCCATGCGCTACCGGGACGGGGCGATGGCCGCCAACGTCCTTGTGAGCGTCGGCGTGACCTTCGGCCGGGGCTCGTTCAACGCCACTGGCCTGGACGAAGAAGCCATCCGCAGTTGGACGCTGGGACCGGCGGGCCCCGGCAGCAACGAACGGACCCTTGACCGGGTGCGTCACCGCGACTACGTCGTGGACCTGCGGTCGGTCGGATCGCCGGCCCGCGAGTGGCTGGCGAAGGCCCGGCCGACGCGCACCATCGGCACCGCGTATCCGGACGGCCCGAACGACATCGCGCTGAGCCGCTCGCACGACGTCCTGATCCACCTCCAGGAGGTGGAGGCTTCGATCCTGCGGGACGTCTAGACGTACAGCTATAGCTATACGTACAGCTTGTCGAGGAACGCGGACAGATTGCCCGTGGTGCGGGCGATCTGTTCGTCCACGGTCAGGCTCTCCTCGATACGGATACCGGACTGCGGGATCTTCTTGCCGCGTACGTAGAGGGAACAGGCGAGGTCGGTGCACATGTACACGCCGACCGAGTTGCCCTCGCGGCCCGCCGTGCCAGCTTTGCGAGCCGTCATCAGGGAGACACCGCCTCCCGAATGGGTCGTCAGACACAGCGAGCACATGCTGCGGCGCAGGAAGCCGCGCTGCGAGGACGGGAACCGCAGGGTCACGCCGACGAGCCGCTCCTCCCGCTCGGTGACCAGATAGCTGCGATCGGGTGCTCCCGGATCACGCCAGCCGAGGAAGTCGAGGTCGCCCCAGGGGCGTTCGTCGAGATCCCGGGGTATGGCCAGCCGCTTGGCCTCGCCCTTCGAGCAGTTGATAAATGAGTTGCGAATGTCCTGCTCGGTGAGTGATCTCATGGGAAGGCCTCCTGGGACTGCCGATCGGATTTCTGGAATTTCCTAGAGGTATTAGGTTTGAGCCTAGGGTAGGTAGCCCACGGGAGGGGAAGCCAGTGGATTTCCGGGACGTCGGGTCACCACGGGCGCGGGCGGCGCTGGGGCACGTGGCGGGCCGTTCCGCCGGTCCGGCCGTCGACCGGGAGCTGCGCATCACGCTCAACTTCCACCCGGACCGGCTGGTCGGCGGGGTCCCCATCCTCGATGCGCTGGCCCGGGACGGCACGTACCACTCGCAGTTCGTCACGGGCGTGAGCAACGGCGGCCTCACCGCGCATCCCGGCGGTGACCGCTGGCGCTGGGAGAGCCGGATCTTCGGCGGGGCGTACGACGACGCCGACGCGCAGGACCGGCCCGTGTACGGCGCTCTGAACTTCCGTCGCCAAGTGGTCGGCGCGGCCCCACGGTTCGGGTCCTCGCACCTCCGGCTGACCGGCGCGACGCTCGCCCGCGCCACCTTCTGCTACCCCGACAGCGCGGCCGAGCCCGCCGACTTCGGAGTGGCCGCCGGGATGTCCCTGATCGCCCTGGCCGAGGCGGACCACCAGGACGCGCTCAACGACTACATCGAGGCGCAGGTCCACGGCGGCGTCGCCCTCGCCCGGGACGTGGAGGCGCTTGTCCTGGACGCGAGCTACCGGGGCACCGCGGTCGAGGCGGCGGCCCGCGCGCTGCCCTTCCCGCTCGAATGGCACCCCGGGTACCGGCTCACCGTCGCCGAGTTGCGCGGCCACGCGGACTATCGCGGCCCCGCGTACGCCGACCTGGGCGCCCGGATCGCCGAGCAGGGCCGCCTCGACCCGCGGATCATCGGAAACGCGGCCCGCACGGGACACCACGAACTCCAGGACCTGAAAATGGTGTGGCACACCCTCGCCCGCTTCGGCGCCCCGGAGGGAGCCGGTACGGCCTGTTCCGGCGCGGCCGGCGTCCGTGGCCACACCCCGGGGGTGAGGACGCCCAGCGCATAGGCGCGGGCGACCGGTTCCGTCGGGACGCGTTCCGTACCCTGTACCGGGAACGCACCCCGGACGCCGACGAGGCGGCTGCCGAACGGTGGCTCAACGGGCTGATGGGCGAAGGGCGTTACGTCGAGAACGCGTACGCCGCAGGCTGAACGAAGGGGAGGGGTGGGCGCACGGTGGTGGACTCATGGGAGCGGGCGCGCAACGTCCTGGAGGCGGCGGAGATCCCGCCCGACCGCCTCGCCCACCTCCGCCCGCTGCACGGCGGCACGTACAACACGGTCGAGGAACTGCGGCTCACCGACGGCACCCGTTACGTGCTGAAGATCCCACCCGCGGAGACCACGCCCGGCCTGCGGCACGAGCGTGAACTCCTCGTCTCCGAGGCCGACTTCTACGACGGGGCCGCCAAGGCAGACGTATCGGCGCCGCGCGTCATGGCGGTCGGCGGGGACGCGGGCGCACGTCATCTGCTGATGACCGCCTGCCCGGGCGACCCGTGGGACGATTCGCTCACCGATGCCGAACGGGTCGCCCTGCGGGCGGAGTTGGGCCGTCAGGTGGCCCGGCTCCACCGGGTGACGGGTCCCGGCTTCGGCTACCCGTCCGGCGCCCTGGGCCCCCTCGCCGGCGACTGGCGGACCGCCTTCACCGGCATGCTCGACGCCGTACTCGACGACGCCCGCGACTACCGCGCCCGGCTGCCCCGCCCCGCCGACGAGGTGGCCCGCATCCTCGGGGCCGCCTTCCCCGCCCTCGACGAGGTCGCGGTCCCGTACCTCGTCCACTTCGACCTCTGGCAGGGCAACATCCTGGTGGACCGCTCGACGGGGGCGGCCCGTATCGGCGGCCTCATCGACGGGGAGCGCATGTTCTGGGGCGACCCGCTGGCCGACTTCGTCTCCCTGGCGCTGCTGGGTGACATCAAGAAGGACGAGGACTTCCTGGCGGGCTACCAGGAGGCCGGAGGCCGCGCCGTCTTCGACACTCCGGCCCGCCTCCGCCTGGCCCTCTACCGCAGCTACCTCTACCTGATCATGATCACCGAGACGGTCCCAAGGGCGACGGGCGAGGAGCGCGACGGCTGGGTCCAGACCGTGGTCGTGCCCGAACTCCGTTCCTCGCCCTCGACGAGATCCAGGAACTGGCTCCTCGCTGACCCGGCGAGGGCGGCGAACGTTCTTCTTAATTCAGCCCATGAAATAAGGGGTCGAAGAAGGTCGCGCCGAACCGGTCCGCGGAGGTATGTTGCAGGTCGGACAGGGTTCGAAGGGGGCCACATGGCGGGGCGGAACGGGCGCACGGTACGCGACCTCAGACGGGCCAACCGTACGGCCGTACTGCAACGGCTGTACTTCGACGGACCCCTCAGCCGCTTCGAACTCGGCCCGGTGACCGGGCTCAGCTCCGGCTCCGTCAGCAACGTCGTCGCCGACCTCGTCGCCGACGGCCTGCTGGAGGAGGCCGGCAGCGTCGACTCCGACGGCGGCCGCCCGCGCACGCTGCTGCGCGTGGCACCCGGAAGCGGCCACATGATCGGCGTCGACGTCGGCGAAACCCGGGTCCGCGTCGAGCTGTTCGACCTCACCCTCACTGAACTCGCCCGCACCGAACGCCCGTTGATCCATCAGGGCTACGACGTCGAGGTCATCGTCGGTCACATCCGCGACGGCATCACCGAGGTGCTCGCGACCGCCGAGATCGCGCCGGAACAGCTGCTGGGCGTCGGCATCGGCGTCCCCGGCATCGTCGAACGCACCCCGGACGGCGGCGCCGTGGTCCACGGGCAGACCATCGGCTGGGACGCGGTCCCCCTCGAAGCGCTGCTCCGTGACGGCTCCCCCCTGCCTGACACCGTCCCGTACTTCATCGACAACGGCGCCAAGACCCTGGGCCAGGCGGAGATGTGGTTCGGCGCCGGACGCGGCGCCCGCAACGCGGTCGTCGTGCTCTTCGGCTCGGGCGTGGGCGCCTGCCTGGTCACGCCCGAGGTGGAGCACGGGCGGGCGGTGGAGTGGGGCCATCTGACGGTACGAGTCAGGGGGCGCCGCTGCCGGTGCGGTGCGCTCGGCTGCCTGGAGGCGTACGCCGGTGCGGAGTCGCTGCTCGAACGGTGGGCTGAGCAGGGCGGGCGCCCGCCGACGGACACCGACGAGGAAACGGCGCTGACGGCGATGCTGGCCGCCGCCTATCCCGCCGAGGGTGATGCTGCCGACCCGGTGGCGCTCGCCGTCCTGGAGGAGACCGCCGAGTACCTGGGCGCCGGGCTGTCCGACCTGATCAACCTCTTCCAGCCCGAGCGCATCCTCATCGGCGGCTGGGCCGGGCTCCAGCTCGGCGCCCGGTTCCTGCCAGCCGTACGGCGCCATGCCATGTCGTACGCGCTGCGCCACCCGGCCGAGCGGGTCACCATCGACCTCGGCAGGCTGGGCCCCGACGCGGTCACCGTCGGCGCCGCGATCCTGCCGCTCGCCGACTTCTTCGCCCGCGGTGGCCGCCGCGCCGAGCCGGTACCCGAGGGCCCGGCGCCCGCCTGGCGTGCGGCGCTTCAGGAGCGGGCTCCGCACTGAGGTTTCGCCGGTGACCGGCGGAGGTACTCGGGGGCGCCAAGCGCGCCGCGGGAAGTGCCACGATGGGCCGTCGATCGTCCGCGGGACCGTTGTGGCTGGTCGCGCCCCGCGGCGGAGCCGCAGATGTCACAGCCCCGCGCCCCTTCGGGGCGCTGCCGAACCGCAGCCACCTTCACCAAAGCCGCTTAGCACCACGCGAAGGGAGGACGCCATGGCCGACGACCGACGCGAAGGTCCCGTGCCGCGGGATCTGCAGGACCAGCAGTCCGACACGGGCGACGACCCGTGGGAGGTGCCGCCCGAGGACGCGACCGAGGACCCCGACGAGGCCGAGGTGCCCGACACCGACGAGGCGGGCACCGGCCGCCAGGGCGCCCCGCAGTCGGCCGGCGTCCACCCCGAACAGCCGGTACCGGACGAGCCCTCGGGGTGACTTGCGGCGGGCCCTGTGCACGTCCCGCGCGGGCGGCACTCGGCGTGAGCCAGGCAGGTGACCCGCGGGCCCTAAGCGGCCCTGGCGAAGTCGGCTGCGGTTCGGCAGCGCCCCGAAGGGGCGCGGGGCTGTGACATCTGCGGCTCCGCCGCGGGGCGCGACCAGCCACGACGGGCCCGCAGCCGATCGACGGCCCATCGCGGCACTTCCCGCGGTGCGCTTACGCGGTGAACGGGTTCACGCCGGTCAGCTTCACCGACAGTTCCCACAGCCGCGCCGCCTCCTCGGGGTCCCGTGCCCAGTCCTTGACGCCCGCGAACTCGCCGTCGGCCGGAGCGGGCTCGGCGATGTCGCAGTCCTCCAGATACACGCCGCCCATTCCGGCCAGCTGGGGCGAGGTCGCCGCCCACACCTGGGTGGCCGCGCCCTGCTCCGGCGTCTTGAAGCCCTCGGGGTTCAGCGGGGTGCCGTCCTCGTCGATCCAGCCGCGCTCGACCATCTCCCGCTTCGGCAGGTGGCGCTGGAGCGGTGTGAGGATGCCGCCCGGGTGCAGCGAGAAGGCCCGTACGCCGCGCTCCCGGCCGAGCCGGTCGAGGTGCACCGCGAACAGGACGTTGGCGGTCTTGGCCTGCCCGTATGCCAGCCACTTGTCGTAGCCGTCGTGCCAGTGGGGGTCGTCCCAGCGGATGCCGGAGTAGTGGTGGCCGCGCGACGAGACCGAGACGATGCGGGCACCGCCCGGCTCGATGGCCGGCCACAACCGGCCCACCAGGGCGAAGTGCCCGAGGTGGTTGGTGGCGAACTGCGCCTCCCAGCCGGGGCCGACCCGGGTCTCCGGGCAGGCCATGATCCCCGCGCTGTCGATGACGAAGTCGATCGTGCGGCCGGAGGCGAGGAGCCGCTCGGCGAAGCCGCGCACGCTCTCCAGGTCGCCGAGGTCCATCTCGTCCACCTCGACGCGGTCGACACCGGCGAGGGCCTCCCGTGCGGTGGCCGAGCGACGGGCGGGTACGACGACCCGGGCGCCGGCCTTGGTGAGCGCGCGGGTCGTCTCCAGGCCGAGGCCGGAGTAGCCGCCCGTGACGATCGCGAGCCTCCCGGTCAGGTCGATGCCCTGGAGAACGTCGTCCGCGGTGCTCGTGGCACCGAAACCCGAGCCGATCTTGTGCTGTGCAGTGGTCATGCCTCGAACGCTACGAATTGGAGTGCTCTCGAAGTCAAGGCGAGCCCCATCCGGAACGAACCTGGGCAAAAGGAAAGCCCCGACCGGACGGGGGAATCACGGTCGGGGCGGACAAAGGGTGGGCACGGATGGCGGTCGCCTCTCGGCGAAAGGCTCCACAGGGCTTCAGCCGAACGATCGTCCCTGTGGGCAAAAGGTGAGGCCCGGGGACACTGTCCCATCCGCACCCACGGTCTGTTCAACGGGGAACCACCTTGGGGTGTTCCGGCGCCCGCGGTGATCTGAGTCACCCGGGCAGCCGACGCTCCGCGGCCCAGGCCAGCAGGTCGTCCACCGGCCAGGTGGTGACCACCCGCTCCGCGGGCACCCCGCACTCCTCGGCCCGTGCGCAACCGAGGATCTGCCAGTCCAGCTGGCCCGGTGCGTGTGCGTCGGTGTCGATCGAGAACAGCACGTCCGCCGCCACGGCCCGGCGCAGCAGCCGCCGCGGCGGGTCGAGCCGCTCCGGACGACTGTTGATCTCCAGCGCCGTTCCCGTCTCGGCGCACGCGGCGAACACCTCGTCCGCGTCGAACCGCGACTCCGGCCGCGGGTCGCTGTCACCCCGCCCGATGATCAGCCGTCCCGTGCAGTGCCCGAGGATGTCCGACAGCGGATTGCGTACGGCGGCCACCATGCGGCGCGTCATCGCGCGGGCGTCCATCCGGAGCTTGGAGTGCACCGACACCACCACGATGTCCAACTGCTCCAGCAGCTCCGGCTCCTGGTCCAGCGAGCCGTCCTCGAGGATGTCGCACTCGATGCCGGTGAGCAGCCGGAAGGGCGCCCACTGCTCGTTCAGCTCCGCCACGACGTCCAGCTGCGCGCGCAGCCGATCGGCGGACAGGCCACGAGCCACGGTCAGCCGGGGTGAGTGATCGGTCAGGACCGCCCACTCATGGCCGAGCCGTGCAGCGGTCCGGCCCATCTCCCTGATCGAACTGCCGCCGTCCGACCAGTCGGAGTGCAGATGGCAGTCACCGCGCAGCAGCGCCCGCAGCCGTTCACCGCCCTCGCCCCGCGGACCTCCGGTCTCGTCCTCCAGTTTCTGCAGATACCCGGGCACGCCGCCGGCCAGCGCCTCCCGCACCACCTGCGCCGTCTTCGGGCCGACCCCCTTGAGCTTCTCCAGCGATCCACCGTCCGCCCGCGCACGCACCTCGTCCTCGGACAGCTCGGACAGCACCTCGACGGCGGTGCGGAAGGCGCGTACGCGGTACGTCGGCGCAAGGGACCGCTCCAGCAGGAAGGCGATCCGTTCCAGGGCCTCGACGGGATCCATCGCCACCTCCTCCTCCAGGGTTGCCCAGTACCAGAGGGAACGCGACCGGTCGTTTCGCCCCGCTTCAAGGGCGGCTCATATGGTTCGCGATGGCCGGATCCGCTCTACGCTCTATTGCATGACCGAAGCAGCGAGCCCCTATATCTCCCACCCGCGGATCATGGTGCTCGGGGTACAGCCGGGCACGCCCCCGTTCCGCATCGTGGAGATCGACGGCGAGGTGGTCGGTGAGGCGAAGACCGTCACCGACGTGCTCCAGGCAGCCGCCGCCTGGGGCATCACGGTCCACGACCTGGACGATCCGGACGTGGTCCGCTGGGTGGGCGGCGACAAGTTCACCTGGAGAATGCACTAGAAGGGCAACCGCGTACGCGGCAGCTGTGGGTGGGGGCACCTGCGCCACGCCTGTGTCAGTGCCTCCCTCTACGGTTTGCCCATGACTCCTGACATGCGGGACCGGTTAAGTCCCTTCCGGGACGAGGCGATCGCCCGGGGCATACCCGCCGATGACGTAGAGAGCTGGTTGGCCACCGCCCGCCCTTGCGCGACGCTGACACGGGACGGGGACGGGCCGGTCGTGGGCCACTTCGGCGGTCCGCTCCTGCTTCCGGCCGATATCCCGGACCCCGCACACCCCTTCGTCGCCTCCCTCGACCTCGCGGCCCTGCCCGCCGACGCGACGGACCTGTCCCTGCCTCCCGACGGCCGCCTGCTGCTGTTCGCCTTCCCCGAGACCGCCGACGATCCCGAAACGATGGGCAGCGTGGTGTACGTCCCCGCCGGCTCGGCCGTGGCTGAACGGGACCGGCACGCTTGGAACTCCCTCGACATCGAGGATGACGAGGCGATGTTCGAGGCGTTCCCGCAGGGTCCCCTGCGGGCGACGCCCCATGTGTCGCTGCCCCACCACCACGCGGTCGAATTCCTCGGCAAGCCGGGGAGCGGGCCGCTTCCCGGGCATCCCCGCTCCGAGGAACTCGTCGCGGTCTGGAAGAGCGTCCGTGACGACATCGCCCCCGAGGGGCCGCTGCAGATCGGGGGATACGCCGATGAGGAGGCGATCTACACCGATCCGGTCGCCGTTGCCGTGACCAGGGCCGTGGAAGCGGCGGAAGCGGGCCGGTGGGACGGACCGGTCTCGGGCGACGTCTCCAACTGGGTGCTCCTGGCCGACTGGCAGGCCGGCATGGACGTGGAGGGCTGGGAGAGCGCCACCGTCCACTGGGTGATCCAGCGCGAGGACCTGACCGCACGGCGCTTCGACCGCGCGTTCACCTCGGTCTTCTGGAACCCCTGACGAATGAGACCCAGCGTCACCGCCTGTGGCAGAAATTGCGCTCGCCTTGGCGATGGGCCGGCCCAGCTGCTTGGCAGCCCACACACCCTCGGCCTGGCCGGCCTCTGTCAGCCGGCACCTTGGCGATCAATGGTGCGACCTGCGGAATGCGGGCGAAGGGAAGGGAGAGGATCACGGCGTCGACGTCCACTACGGCTTCGCCGATCTTGCCGTTGGGTGCACGAGAGCCGCGTGGGGTGGCTCAGCGGTGGGCGGCGCGGTTCATCTCGACGACGTCGTCGACGGTGGGATCGGCACCGAGGGCGGCGAAGCGTTCCGGGAGGCTGTCGCGGACGCGCGCGTCCTTGACGCGGTCGGCCGCGGCCAGGGCCGCCGGCAGCTCGTCGAGGGTCAGTTCGGTGCAGTAGGCGGGGCCGTTGGGCTGCTGGCGCCAGGAGTCGGCCAGTGTGCCGGCGTCGTAGGGGTCGAAGCCGGTGTCGTCCACCAGGCTCATGGCCACCTTCCGCGCCTCCGCGGAGTCGCCGGCGACGGGGATGGCGAGGCGGCCGGGCGTTCCGGCCGGAACACCCTTGGTCCGCTGGGTCTCGGCCAGCGCGGCGTTCCACGCCTTGACCACGGGGCGGCCGAGCAGCTCGGCGGTGTACACGCTCTCCACCTGGCCGTTGTCCACCGCCTCGATCGGCTCGCTGAGCATGCCGGGGTAGTAGTTCGAGGTGTCGATGACCACCGTCTCGTCGGGCACCGACGCGAACAGGTCCGCCAGCTGGCCCGCCACCCCGAAGGGGAGGGCCAGGACGATGACGTCCCGGCCCTGGACGGCGTCGGCGAGGTCCGCCGCGCGGGCGTCGGCCACATGGACGTCGTGACCCGCCGTGCTGAGCTTGGCGGCAAGGTTCCCGCCGATGGCACCGGCGCCTATGACAGTAATTTTCATGATTTGTCCCTTCGGAGGTTGCGCCGGCCCTGAGGGCGGCGCGAGGTGCTGGCCGTGGGGTGGTCCGCCTGGCGTTGCGGGGTCGGGGCGCCTGGCGGTTTACGCCGGGGTGTCCCGCTGGCGGTAGCCGCTCGCGATGAGCGTGCGGAGCCGGTCGAGCGACTCCTCCTCGGTACCGGTGCCCTTGATCCAGGCGACGGAACAGGCCGCGAGGAACAGGTCGTGCCCGCGCACCGACGCGCGCACACGCCCCGCGAGCTGCGCGGCTCGCACGTACTGATCGGTGGCGGTGATGAGGATGTCGCAGGGAATCGTGAGCGGGTTGTCCGGCTCCTGCGCCCGGGCCGCGGCCATGAGCGGGTCCGGCAGCCCGCTGAAGGCGCTGAAGTACTCCTCCATCGCCCGCAGCCACTGCTCCAGCGCCTCGGCGGGGTCGCCGAGCCGCTCGATGTCCGCCCGGCGGGCCACCAGCTCCTCGGAGCGCGTCTGCAGCACAGCCGCCAGCAGCGCCTCCCGGGTGGGGAAGTGCCGGTACAGGGTGCCGGGCCCGACGCCCGCCTCCTTGGCCACCGCCTCAAGGGAGGTGCCGACCCCGTGCTGCAGGAAGTGACGCTGCGCGGTCTCCAGGAGGGCGGCGCGGTTGCGCTGGACGTCCGCGCGGGGCTTGCGCCCCCGCTGTTCACCCGCGCTCATGCACCCTCCCGCCTGCCGTGATCGTGCGGCCCCAGCAAAACGGATGCCGCCTCCGTACGCAGTCGAGAGTAAAACGGAGGCGGCATCCGGTCAAACCGACGGCAGCTGGGACGACGTGCGCGCCACCCGCGACTTCGTCCGGGCGGGTGCAGTCGACTGCGGTTCGGCCTCGCCCCGGAGGGGCGCGGGGAACTGCGCGACCAGCCACGACGGCGCCGCAGCGAACCGACGGCCCAGCGCGGCCCCGCGGTGGAGCCGCATATCGACACAGCCAGCGGAGCGCTCAGTCGCCCGTGGTCACCGAGACGTGGTCCACCACCAACTGCTGCGGGAAGACCGTGGAGCCGTCCGGGTCGCCGGGCCAGTAGCCGCCGACCGCGAGGTTGAGGATCAGGAAGAACGGCTTGTTGAAGACCCAGGCGTTGCCGCCCAGGTCGGCGGGTGTGCGCCGCTGGTAGACGTTGCCGTCCACCGACCAGGTGATGGAGTCGGGCGCCCAGTCGACGGCGAAGGTGTGGAAGTCGTCGGCGAAGGCCTGACCGCCCGGCAGGGAGTGGGCCGCGCCTATGCCGCCCGAGCCGGAGTAGCCGGGGCCGTGGATCGTGCCGTGCACGGTCGAGGGCTCGAAGCCGACGTTCTCCATGACGTCGATCTCGCCCGAGGCGGGCCAGCCGACCTGCCCGAGATCGTTGCCGAGCATCCAGAACGCGGGCCACATGCCCTGCCCGCGCGGCACCTTGATCCGTGCCTCGACATGCCCGTACTGGGCCGTGAACTTGCCGGCGGTGTTGAGCCGGGCCGACGTGTACTCGCAGGTGCCGTACCAGCACTGGTAGTTGGCAGGGTTCTCACGGCGGGCCGTGATCACCAGATGGCCCTGGCCGTCGAGGGCCGCGTTGTTGGTGCCCGATGTGTAGTACTGCCGCTCGTGGTTGTTGACGTTGTCGCCGGTTTCGAGCTGCCACTTCGAGGAGTCGACGCCCGCGCCGGCGGGCCCGTCGAAGGTGTCGGAGAACGTCACGGCCCGGACGTCGGCGGGCTCCGCCCCGGCGGGGGCGACGGTGGCGGACGCGACCAGTCCGGCGGACAGGGCGGCGAGGAGACAGGTGCGAAGCGAGCGTGGGGAGACCACGGCTCTCCCTTCCGTGCGGCGTCGTCCCGGCGTACGGGTGCGCCGACCGAGGTGGGGGGTAAGGGTGTCGCCTCTTGATTTAAGGAGTGAGATAACGGGGCGTCAATACCTTGGTACGGACCAGATGTACTCAGTGCGGCACCGTGCTGTTCGGGTGGCTAGGAGCGACGCTCCCGGGCATGCACCGCACGGCTCATCCGCCGCCCCAGGACGAAGTAACCGATCAGCGCGCCCGTGGTGTTGAGGATGACGTCGTCGATGTCGAAGGCGCGCCCGGCGACCATCACGCCCTGCACCAGCTCCACCAGCAGCATCACGGTCGCGGTCAGCAGAAGGATGCGCAGTGGCCCGCGGGTGCGCGGGGCGACGACGGGGGCCAGGATGCCGAACGGGATGCCGAGCAGCAGGTTGCCGCCGATCTGCTTCACGGCGTCACGCAGTTCCGGCTGGTCGAGATAGGCCTTGAGGGAACGGCCCGGTCGCAGGTTGGTGTGCGTCAGCGCCTCCGACGCGGGGGAGGGCTGCAGGGTCAGCCGGGCGAGTACGACCGCGAACGCCACCATGAGCACGAACGCGCACAGCACCGCCAGCAGCCGCGCGAGCAGGCGAAGAGGATCGCGTCCCCGACGGGCGGACTGCGGCGCCGGCTTGGACTTCGGGGCCTGCTTGGTCTTCGCCGCCCCGGCCGCCTTGGGCGCCCGCTTGAGCTTGGGAACCCAGGCCGCCATGGGCCGGCGCTTGGACTGGGGCGGCTCCTCGGACTTCGGCCCCCGCTTCGACTTGGACGCCCGCTTCCCCTTGGGCACCCCCACGGACGCGGACGTGGCTGTGCGGAGCCGTAACCCGGCACGGGATCGTGAGGCTGTACGGGCCATGCGGTCCTCCAGTCTTCAACTTCCCCTTGTTGTAGGGCGGTTACCCGCGAACCGGCCGAAGATGCCGCCGCGCGATCCCGGCCCCCGGTTTCCCCGCGTGCTGCAGGGGCACTCCGGGCGGAGACCCGCGCGCCGTCACACCGCACGGAGGACACGGTGTTTGGATGGCGCGAAAGCGGCGTAACTGGATGTATCGCCGCGTCGGTCGACGGTCGAGGCTCGGGAGGTGTGGCGTATGAACCGGCGTACGACACTTCTCGCCACCGCCGAGATCCTGGCGTGGTGGGCGGCGCTCTCCGTGCTGTGGCTGGTCCTCGTCAGCACCGTGGACGCCCTGGAACTCGCGGTCGGCGCGGGCGCCGCGGCTGTGGCCGCCCTCGCCGCACGGGCCGCGCGCAGGGCGGTGGCCGGACGGTGAACGGCTGGATGTCGGCGGCGGCCGTCGTCCTCGCGGGCGGCGTCGGAGCCATCCTCTGGGGCGTCGCCACCGGACCGCTGCGGCGCGCAGTCGTGGCGCAGAACCTGGCCACCGCGTTCGCCTGCCCGGCCCTGCTCCTGCTCTCCCAGGCCTACGACCGCCCGTCCTACGTCGATGTTGCCCTGGTCCTCGCCCTGCTCGGCCCTGTCGGCACGCTGGTCTTCGCCCGGCTGCTCGCCGACGAGCTGACCGCTGATCCGCCGAGCGCCTGGGGCCTGACGTGGACGGCCGCGGGTATCGGCGCTGTGGTCGTGCTCGTGCTGTGCGTGGCCGTGGGACCGAGCCGGGCCATGGTGAAGCTGCTGGTCACCGGCGCGCTGCTGATCGGCGGGAACGTCGTCGCGTCCCGCGCGCTGTCCGGCGGATTCGGTGGAGTCCGCCGTGGTTGACGCCGTCATCGTCATCGCCCTGCTGCTGGTCGCCGCGACCGCGACCCTCGCGGTCGCCGTCCGCGACCCCGTGCGCCAGGCTCTCGTGCTGGCCGTCCTCGGTGTCGTCCTCACCGTCCTGTTCACCGTGCTCCAGGCACCCGACGTGGCCCTGTCGCAGCTCGCCGTCGGATCCGCGCTCACCCCGCTGTTGCTGCTGCTCACCGTCCGCAAGGTCAAACGACCCAAGGGACGCGACCGATGAGCCCGCGCACCCGACTGTGGCTCGTCCTCGCGGCCGGCGCCGGTCTCGCCGTCCTGCTGGTGGCCGCCTGCCTGGACCTGCCCCGCTTCGGCGGCGACCGGCACCCCTACGGCGACCGTGCCGTGCGCGAGGCGCTCGCCCGGAACGCCGCCAACACCGTGTCGTCCGTCAACTTCGACCAGCGCGCCTTCGACACCCTCGGCGAGATGAGCATCCTGTTCGCGGCCGTCCTGGGCTGCGTCGTGCTGCTGCGCCAGACCCGCGACGAGCACCGCGCCCGCCCCGAACCCGCCGAAGTCGCCCTCCCCGTACGCCGCTACGCCCTCGTGGTGCTGCCCGTCGCCCTGCTTACCGGCCTGTACGTCATCGCCCACGGGCAGCTCACCCCCGGCGGCGGCTTCCAGGGCGGCGTCGTCGCCGCGACCGCCCTGCACCTGCTCTACCTGGGCGCCGACTACCGCGCCCTGGAACGCGTCCGGCCGGTCGGCCTCTACGAGGTCGGCGACGCGCTCGCCGCCTCCGCCTACGTCGTCACCGGCCTCGCGGGCCTGATCGGCACCGCGGCCTTCCTGGCGAACACGCTGCCGTACGGCACGTTCAACACGCTGTCCTCCGGCGGTACCGTCCCGTTGCTGAACGCGGCCATCGGCATGGAGGTGGCCTGCGCGGTCGTCGTCCTGCTCGCCCGTTTCCTGGACCAGGCCGTCGAGATCGAGGAGGAGAGCGGGAAGTGATGGACGTACTGCCCTACCTGGTCGCCATGTGGGTCTTCCTGGCCGGCTGCTATGGCCTGGCCACCAGCCGCAATCTGATCCATGCCGTCGGCTGTCTGACCGTGTGCCAGTCCGCCACGTACGTCCTGCTGCTGGCCGTGGGCTACCGCGACGACGCCACCGCGCCCGTCTTCTCCGACGTACAGCCCGGTTCACGGCCGGTCGTCGACCCCGTCGTGCAGGCGCTGGCCCTGACCGACGTCGTGGTAGGCGCGACCGTCACGGCGCTGCTGCTCGCGCTCGTCGTGCAGATCTCCAAACGGCACGGCACGGTCGACCCCGACGAACTCTCCGAGCTGCGCGGCTGATGAACGACCTGCTGCCGCTGCTCGTCGCCGTACCCGTCCTCGGCGCCGCCCTGCTGGTCGCGGGCGGACGCCGGCTGCCCCGGGTCGCCGCCGAGTCCGTGGGCTGCGCCGTCTCGGCCGGCACGGCGGGCCTCGCGATCGTGCTGCTCCTCAACTCCTCGCCGCCGCACATCGAGTGGGTCGGCGGCTGGCGGCCGAAGGACGGGGCAAGCGTCGGCATCGTGCTGACCGGGGACGGGCCCGGGCTCGGGATGGCAGCGCTCGCCTCGCTGCTGACGCTCGCGGCCCTGGCGTACTCCTGGCACTACTTCGACGAACCACCGCGCCGCCACGCCGGGTCGTTCCCCGGCCTGATGCTGCTGTTCCAGGCGGGCATGTGCGGCTTCGCCGTCGCGGGCGACCTGTTCAACGCGTTCGTGTTCTTCGAGCTGATGAGCGTGGTCGCGTACGCGCTGACCGGGCACCGGGTCGAGGAGGCGAAGGCAGTGCAGGGCGCCCTGACCTTCGCGGTCGTCACCTCGCTCGGCGCGTACGCGATGCTGATGGGCATCGCGCTGCTGTACGGCCGTACCGGCGAGCTGGCCATGACGCAGATCGGGCGGGGGATCGACGCGCACGGCGGGCCCGACGCGCTGGTGCTCGCCGCGTTCGTCCTCGTGCTGACCGGTCTGCTGGTGAAGGCCGCCGCCGTGCCCTTCCACTTCTGGCTCCCGGACGCGCACGCCGTCGCGCCCACGCCGGTGTGCATGCTGCTGTCGGGCGTCATGGTGGAGCTCGGCGCGTACGGCGTCTGGCGGGTGTACGGCACGGTCTTCGCCGGGCCCGGCGGGGTTCCCGCGGCCGACCTGGAGCAGGTCCTGGTGACGCTGGGGGCGGTGACGGCCGTGATCGGCGCCGTCATGTGCTGGTACCAGCGGCACATCAAACGGCTGCTCGCCTACTCGACCGTCGCCCACATGGGGCTGTTCCTCATCGGCATCGGAGTCCTGATGCCCAAGGCGGACGACGGGGTCGCGCTGTACATGCTCGGCCACGCCGGGGTGAAGGCCGCGCTGTTCGCCTGCGCGGGCATCCTGCTCGACCGCTACGGCAGCGTCGACGAACACACCCTGCACGGACGGGCCAGGCAACTGCGGGGCGTCGCGGTGCTGTTCGCGACCGGGGCCGTGGCCCTCGCCGGGCTGCCGCCGTTCGGCACGGCGCTCGGCAAGGCCGTCACGGAGGAGGCCGTGGGCGGCCCGCTGACCGTGCTCTACGTGGCGGCGACCGCCGTGACCGCCGGAGCGGTGCTGCGGGTCGGCGCGCGTGTGTTCCTCGGGCTGGGACCCAGGCCCGAGGACGGCGCGGAGTACGAGACGACCGGCTCCGGCGAGGAACCGGAGACCGGGCAGCGGCTGCGCCGGGTCCCCGACACGATGACGGCCGTGCCCGCGCTGCTGCTCGCCGGCGCGCTGACCGTCGGCGTGGCCCCCGGATTCGGCGATGTCGTGGCGCACGCCGTGAACGAGGCCGGGTCCGGTGGTGCGCACGTCTCCGTGCACTGGACCCCGGTCGGTGTTCTGCTCGGTCTCCTCTCGACGCTGCTGGCGGCGGGCCTCGCGGCCGTCGCCGTCACCCGTCCCGGACTGCTCGCCGCACCGGAGTGGGCACTGCCGCTGCGGCGACTGCAGTCCGGGCACGTCGGCGACTACGTGGCATGGATGCTGGTGGGCGCCGCACTGCTCGCCGCGCTCGCCATGCCGGGGGTCCTCGCCTGATCAGGCGCCGTTCTTCGGCCCCGACCCGTACGAGACCTCCACCTCCTTGAAGCCGAGGGAGTGCAGCAGGCCTTCGAGCATGTCGGTGGTGTTGGACTCGGCGCGCTTGGTCAGCCCGCTGCCCTTGGCGGCGTCGCCGATGTGCCGCGACGCGAGCTTCTGCACGGCCTGTTCGCTGTTCGGGTTGTCGGAGAAGAGGTCGCCGAGCCGGTCGAGCAGACCGCGCTGCTTGGACACGGCGTAGGAGCGCTCGGGGTCGAGGGCCGGTTCGCCCAGTGCCGCGTGCGGCAGCCGGAGCGTGGCGGACGTACGGTCCTCGTTGACCGTCACGTCCTGCTTGCCGACCTGTCCGAGGTCGACGTAGGCGTCCACGGTGCCCGCGCCGACGTACAGCGTGCGGGTGCCGCGGATCGCGTCGGGAAGGTACTTGGCGTCCTTCTCCAGGTCCACGACGACCTGGAAGTTGCCGGAGGCGGCGTCGTAACGGCTGATGTCCTGGATGGACTCCAGCAGTGCGGGGCCCGAGCGGTCGTGGGTCTCCGTACCGAAGAAGTCCTTCAGGCCCGGGAGCAGACTCAGCCGGATCCCGGCGAACATCACGGCGAGCACCAGTACGACGGCGGTCACCAGCTTCGCCCAGCCGGGCATGCGCCTGGGTATGCGCTTGATGGAAGTCGTCATGGCGACGGTCCTCCCTTCCTCCCTGACCGAATGCCCCTCAAAACCCGTGTCAGACCGGGTTGTTGGGCAACCAGGACAGTTGACGCAGGCGCGCACCGGCGCACGCGGTACCTAGGGGCGAGCTCGCAGTTCCCGGTCGCCGGACGGCCGTGACCACCACACTCCCTCGCCGCGCGTGAGCCCCGGCAGCCGCAGCTCCACCTCGCGCACCCTGCGCGCCGGCAGCTCACCGGTGATCAGCCATGACGAGCCCGCGCTCGTCGTGCCCGTGAACTCGGCTCCGAGTGCCGCCAGTTGCGCGGTGACCTGGGCCAGTGCGTCGAGCGGGATCTCCGATTCGAAGGTGTGGAAGGGCTCGTACGGGCGCGTTCCCGCTCGCTCCAGGGCCCGGCGCAGCACGATCGGGGTGAGGCCGCGGAAGTCGGCCGCCGTGCTGATCGGCGCGGAGTAGCCGGACCGGATCAGGGTGACCCGGTAGTCCGTCACGGCCGCGCCGGACAGCCCGGCGTGCAGCGTCGCGTGGACCGTGTCCTCGATGGCCTGGTGGAAGGCGCGAGGGAGTGCGCCGAGTTCCGTCTCGTACGTGAACACGCCACCGGAGCCGAGAGGCCCCGGCTCGATGCGCAGCCCGATCGTCGCCCAGTAGCGGGTGTGATCGTGCCACGGCATCTCCGCGCAGGCCTCGCCCCTGCCCCTCGGCCGCTCCAGGAACCGCACCCGGCCCGCCGCGAAGTCGGCCTCGACTCCGAAGTCCTGGGCGAGTGTGGCCGCGAGCACCTCCATCTGGACCTCGCCGTAGAGCAGCAGCGCCGTCCCGCCGGAGTCTGCGGGCCGGGCGTGGATCAGTGGGTCCTGGTCGGCGAGGGCGAGGAGGGCGGAACGCAGCCGGGCCGCCTGCTCGGGGCGCCGTGCCCGGACCAGGGTCTCCAGCGTCGGCGGTGCGAACTGCGGGGCGCGGTCGGTGAGTTCACCGAGCCGGTCGCCCACGCGCAGACCCGCCGGGACGGTGAGCGCCGCGATGTTCCCGGCGGTGAGCGTGCCGCCCCCGCCGATCACGTCGAGGCGCGTCACCCGGCCGGAGACCTCGGTGGTCCGGCCGTCCGCCTCCCGCCGCAGGAACGTCACCTGCTGACGCCGGTTGACCTCACCGTCGTACAGCCGCAGATACGCCGTCCGCTCCCCGCCGGGACCCGGTCGTACGGCGAAGACCGTGCCGCGCGGCTCGGTGCCCTCGGTCGCCGGGGCCGGTGGGATCAGCCGGAGCACGCTCTCGACGAGGTGCGTGACGCCCTGGCCGCCGAGCGCGGAGCCGAAGAGGACCGGGTGGAGGGAGCCGTCGGCGGTGCGGGCGGCGAGGGCGGTGCGCAGGGTGTCCGGGGTCGGTTCGGGACCGTCGACGACGGCCGCCAGGATGTCCGGGTCGACCTCGGCGAGGGCCTCGGGAAGCCTTGGGTCGTCCTCGCGCAGGGGTGCCACCCGGGCGTCGGGGGTGCCGATGCCCGTCACGTCCGTGAGCGGGACGACGTACGGAGTCAGTCTGCGGCGGATCTCGGTGAGCAGCTCCGTCGTGCGGGCGCCGGTGCGGTCGATCTTGTTGACGAAGACCAGGGTGGGCAGCCGCAGCCTCCGTAGCGTCCTCATCAGTACGCGGGTCTGTGCCTGCACGCCCTCCACGGCGGACAGCAGCAGCACCGCGCCGTCGAGGACCTCCAGGGCGCGCTCGACCTCGGCGATGAAATCCGAGTGGCCGGGGGTGTCGATGAGGTTGATCCGGGTGCCGCCGGCCGTGAACGAGGCGACGGCGGAGCGGATGGTGATGCCGCGCTGCCGCTCGATCGCGCCGTCGTCGGTGCGGGTGTCGCCTGCGTCGACGCTGCCGAGCCGGTCGATCGCTCCGTGGTCGAACAGCAGCCGCTCGGTGAGGCTGGTCTTACCGGCGTCGACGTGGGCCAGAATTCCGATGTTCAGGGTGTGCATGCGGGGTCGAGTCCTCGAGAACCGTCGTCCAGTAGGGGCGCTGGGAGATTCCGAGGAGTCGGCGCATGCGAGCGATCCTGACCTGAGGGGGTGTGCGGACGCCGCCATGATGGCCTGCTGTCCGATGCGGTCCGCAACCGAATTTCCTTGGTCAGTAGCATGAGGGCGGCAGCCCGGAATGATCATGCGAGGAGCGGACGTGCGAGACATCGCCGTGTTCAGCGGTAGCGCCCACCCCGAACTGGCGGCGGAGGTCTGCCGGCATCTCGGCGTGCCGCTCAACCCGATCCGGGTCAGCCGGTTCGCCAACGACTGCCTGGAGGTGCAGCTCCAGGCCAACTGCCGAGAGCGGGACGTCTTTCTCGTCCAGCCGCTGGTCACCCCCGTCCAGGAGCACCTGGTCGAGCTGCTGATGATGTGCGACGCGGCCCGCGGCGCGTCCGCGCGCAGGATCACCGTCGTCATGCCGCACTACGCCTACGCCCGCTCCGACAAGAAGGACGCGCCCCGCATCTCCATGGGCGGACGGCTCGTCGCGGACCTGATGGTCGCCGCCGGCGCCAGCCGGGTCCTGGCCATGACGCTGCACTCGCCGCAGGTCCACGGCTTCTTCTCGGTGCCCGTCGACCACCTGCACGCACTGCGCGAGCTGGCCGCGCACTTCCGGCAGTACGACCTGACCCGCACCACCGTCGTCTCACCGGACCTCGGCAACGCCAAGGAGGCGGCCGCCTTCGCACGGCTGATCGGCGCCCGGGTCGCGGCCGGCGCCAAGCAGCGGTACGCGGACGACCGGGTCAGCATCAGCTCCGTCATCGGAGATGTCGCCGGGCGCGATGTCATCGTGCTGGACGACGAGATCGCCAAGGGCAGCACCGTGCTCGAACTCCTCGACCGGCTGCGGGAGTTGGGGCCGCGGTCGATCAAGGTCGCCTGTACGCACGGCCTGTTCGCGGCCGGTGCGCTGAAGCGGCTCAGCGAGCAGCCCGACGTGGACGAGATCGTGTGCACCAACACCGTGCCGGTGCCCGCCGAAGAGCACACGGACAAGCTGCGGATCCTGTCCATCGCCCCCGCCCTCGCCGAGGCCGTGCGCCGCATTCACAACGGTGAGTCGGTCAGCGCCCTGTTCGACGCGCCGCGGAGCGAATAGGGACCTGAACAGTTGACCAAGATCCTCAAGTAGCCGCCGTCAGACCTGACCGGACGTGGCCTCGGGCTGGCCCAGGGCCGCGTCCAGCGTCGGCGCCGGAGGCAGCAGCCGCGCCAGTCCGGTCACCCGGAGGATGCGCAGCGTCAGCGGATGCGTGCACACGAGATGGAGCTGTCCGTCGCGGTCGAGCACCCTGCTCCTGGCCCGGTAGAGGAGGCGCAGCCCGGAGCAGTCGAAGAACTCGACCCCGCTGAGGTCGAGCACGACCCGGGGGCCTGATCCGGTGGTCGCCCGGTCGAGGAGCGGGATGATCTCCACGCACGCCGCGATGTCGATCTCGCCGCGAAACTCGAGCACCGTGAAGCCGCGGTCCTGCCGGATGCGCAGATACCGGGTGAGAGGTGCGGGTTCCTGCGGCACGACGACGTCGCCTCCAACCGGTTCCCTGGGCGGCAATTCCTTTTCCCGCCCAGCAAGTTACCCCCGATCGAGCGAATCTGCGCAAGTTCGATTGACATATGTCTTCGTGTCGCCCACAAGCGTTACGACAGTGCGTGCCAGGCCCGGGAGAGCGCCTGCCGGAACTGCTCGGTCTGGTGTGCCGTGAGATCACGCACCATCCGCTCCTCCAGCTCCCGCACCGGCCCGGAATGGCGCTCGAGCAGCTCCCGGGCGGCGTCGGTGAGCAGGATCAGCAGCTCGCGCCGGTTGCGCGGGTTGCGTTCCCGGCGGACCAGGCCGCGGCCCTCCAGGGAGCGGACCAGGTCGGCGATGGACTGGGCCGTGACGAACGAGTCACGGGCCAGCTGTGCGGCCGACAGTCCGTCGTGTCGCTCAAGCACGGTGAGCGCGGTGTACTGGAGAGCGGTGATCCCGGACGGCTTGACCAGCTCGTCCAGGTGCGAGCGCACGACGAGCTCCACCTGCTTGACCATGTACAGCAGTGACGGGGGCGCCTTGGTTGCCTGGGTTCCGACCATGAGATCGAGCCTAGAGCATTGACAGGAAACCTGTCTGTAAAGAGACTGCGAACCATACGACACACCAACAGGAATCCTGTTGGTTGAAAACTTGGCAATGAAGCTGAGGAGTGGTGATGACCACCTTCGAGATCGAACCCGGACGGCTGTTCATCGGGGGGCAGTGGCGAGAGGCCGCCGACGGAGCGCGCACCGAGGTGGTCGACCCGTCCCGGGGCACGGTCGTCACCACCGTCGCGGAGGCCGGCGCCGCCGATGTGGACGCCGCCGTACGCGCCGCCCGGGAGGCCTTCGACGACGGCACCTGGTCCGGTCTGAGCGGCCGTGAGCGGGGCCGGATCCTGCACCGCGTCGCCGAGCTGATCCGTGAGAACGCCGACGAACTCGCCCGGCTGGAGAGCCTCGACGTCGGCAAGCCGATCACCCTGTGCCACGCCGTCGACATCACCAACGCGGCCAACGACTACGAGCACTACGCGGCCCTCGCCCACTCCCTGCACGGCGCCAACCGCGACACTCCCATGAACGCCCTCGCCTACACGAAGCGTGAGCCGCTCGGCGTGGTCGCGGCCATCACACCCTTCAACTTCCCGCTGATCCTGGCCGGTTCGAAGCTCGGCCCCGCCCTCGCGGCCGGCAACACGGTGGTCCACAAGCCGGCCGACGAGACCCCGCTCAGCGCCCTGTACATGGCCAAGCTGCTCCAGGAGGCGGGCGTCCCGGACGGCGTGGTCAACGTCGTGACCGGCACCGGCCCCGTGGCCGGTGAGGCACTGCTGCGTCACCCCGGCGTGGACAAGGTCGCCTTCACGGGCTCCACCACCGTCGGCCGGCACGTGGCGAGCGCGGCGGGCGAGGCCCTCAAGCCGGTCACCATGGAACTCGGCGGCAACGCGGCCCACATCGTCTTCGAGGACGCCGACCTGGAGAAGGCGGTCGGCGCGGTCATCAAGGCCTTCGTCTTCAACACCGGCCAGTTCTGCATGGGCGGCCCGCGCCTGCTCGTGGCCCGCTCCGTCCACAGCACCCTCCTGGGCATCCTCGCCCAGGCCGTCCCCGGCGTCCCCGTGGGCGACCCCCGTGACCCCGAGACCGTCGTCGGACCGATGGCGGGGCCGAAGCACCTGGCGAAGGTCGAGGAGTACGTCGACCTGGCCCGCAAGGAGGGCGGCCGCATCGTCTGCGGCGGCGAGCGGCTCGACCTGGACGGCGGCTACTACTACAAGCCCACGGTGATCGCCGATCTGCCGAACGACTCCCGCGTCGTCCAGGAGGAGGTGTTCGGCCCGGTCCTCACCGTGCAGCCCTTCGACACCGAGGACGAGGCCGTCGAGCTCGCCAACTCCACGCCGTACGGCCTGGCTTCGGGCATCCAGACCGGCAACCTCGCCCGCGCGCACCGCGTCGCCGACCGGCTCCAGGCCGGCATCGTCTGGGTCAACGACTGGGCGATGCTCGACCCCGCGGTCCCCTTCGGCGGTGTCAAGGACTCCGGGTTCGGCCGCGAGTACGGCCCCGAGGCGCTCGCCGCCTACACCAAGGTCAAGTCCGTCGTCGTCTCGCTCGACTGAGCGCCGCCCTCAAGGAGTTCCTGCGATGTCCATCACCACCCGCGCCGCGGTCGTCGAGTCCGGCGGTGCGCCCTTCACCCTCTCCGACGTCGTCCTGGAGGAGCCCGGCCCGCACGAGGCGCTCGTCCGCATGGTGGCGACCGGCCTGTGCCACACCGACCTCGGCGTCGCGAGCGGCGGACTGCCCTTCCCGCTCCCGGGAGTTCTGGGACACGAGGGGGCCGGGGTCGTCGAGGCCGTCGGTTCCGCCGTCACCGGCGTCGCCCCCGGCGACCACGTCCTGCTGTCCTTCACCTCCTGCGGCGGCTGCCGCAACTGCCGGGGCGGGCACCCCGCGTACTGCGCGACCTGGCTGCCGCTGAACCTCATCGGGGGCCGGCGGGCGGACGGCAGCAGCACCGTCAGCCGGGACGGCGAACCGCTCGGCGGCCACTTCTTCGGCCAGTCCTCCTTCGCCGAGCGGGCCTTGGCGGACGAGCGCAGCCTCGTCAAGGTCGACGCGGACGTACCGCTGGACTCCATCGCACCCCTGGGCTGCGGGGTGCAGACCGGAGTGGGTGCCGTCTGGAACGTCCTGAAGCCGGTCACCGGCAGCACGGTCGTCGTCCTCGGCGCCGGAGCCGTCGGCCTGTCCGCGGTGATGGCCGCCGCCCTCACCCCGGCCACCACGATCATCGCGGTCGACAAGGTCGGCGAACGACTGGCCCTGGCCAAGGAGTTGGGCGCCACCCACACCGTCAACGCCGGCGAGGCCGACCTCGGCGAGGCGATCGCGTCACTGACGGGCGGTCAGGGCGCCGACGGCATCGTCGAGACCACCGGCAGCGTCGCGGTGCTGCGCCAGGGCGTCGACGCGCTCGCCGCCCGCGGCACCCTGGTCGTCGTCGGCGCCCCGCCGTTCGGCACGGAGGTGTCCCTCGACGTCAACGGGCTGCTCGGGGGCAAGCAGATCGTCGGCCTCACCCTCGGCGACAGCGAGACGCAGACCCTCATCCCCGCCCTGGTCCGCATGGTGAAGGAGGGCCGCCTCCCGCTGCACCGCCTGATCAGCACGTACCCGTTCGCCGACATCGACCAGGCGGTGCGCGACATGAGGGCGGGCAAGACGATCAAGCCCGTGCTCACGTTCTGAGCGACGTCAGTCGACCAGCAGGACCAGCTTCCCCGTGGTCCGGCCGGTGCCGCCGAGCCTGTGTGCCTCGGCGGCATCGGCCAGCGGGAAGGTGCCGGCGATCGCGGGGCGCAGCTTCCCCGCCTCCACCAGCTCCGCGATCGCCTTCAGACCGCTGTGCGAGGCGTCCACGAGCATCCGCAGCGACCGGACACCGAGCCGCTCGGCCTCCTCGTGGAAGTCGTCCGAACCCACCGGCAGGATCGAGACGACGATCCCGCCGGGGCGCAGCACGCGCAGCGAGCGTGTCGAGGTCTCGCCGCCGATCGTGTCCAGGACGACGTCGACGTCCTTCACGGCCTCGGCGAAGTCCGTCTCCCGGTAGTCGACCGCCTCGTCCACGCCGATCCCGCGCAGGAACTCGTGCTTGCCCGCGCTCGCCGTGCCGATCACATACGCGCCCCGCGCCTTGGCGATCTGCACGGCCACGTGCCCGACCCCGCCGGCCGCCGCGTGGATCAGCACCCGCTGCCCCGGCCGCACGTCCGCGTACTCCACGAGCGCCTGCCAGGCGGTCAGGGACACCAGGGGCAGGGCGCCCGCCTGCGTGTGGTCGAGCGAGGCCGGCTTGTGGGCGAACCAGCGCGCCGGGGCGGCGACGTACTCGGCGTGCGAGCCGTGGCCGAACGGGTACGACAGCATGCCGTAGACCTCGTCGCCGGGCTGGAAACGGGCGACGCCGATCCCCACGGCCTCAACCGTGCCGGAGACGTCCCAGCCGAGGACGAAGGGCGGCTCGCCCAGGAAACCGCCGGTGGCGCGGTGCTTCCAGTCGGTCGGGTTGATGCCGGCGGCGCGCACCCGGATCAGTACCTCGTTGGTCCGCGGCACGGGCCGCTCGATCTGAACTTCCTTGAGGACCTCGGGACCGCCGAGGACGTCCTGGCTGATGGCTCGCATCGTGTTCACAGTGCTCATGGTCGTCCAGCCTGCCGGGGACTGCTCCTCGGGACAATGGCATGATGGCCACGCTTCGATAGGATCGTGCCATGCGACATGTGGAGCGGGTCGTGGTCCTGGCCCTCGACGGCGTCTATCCCTTCGAACTCGGCATCCCCAGCCGGATCCTCGGCGCGGCGGACGGCCGGTACGAGGTGCTGACCTGCACCGTCGACGGGCGCCCGGTCCGCACCAACGCGGACTTCTCGATCACCGTGGAGCACGGTCCCGAGGTGCTGGCCACCGCCGACACCGTGATCGTCGCGGCGGTCTCACCGTCCCTCGTCACCGCGGAACTCCCCGACGCGGTGGCGGCCGCGCTCGCGCTCATCCGGCCGGAGGCGCGCATCGTCTCCATCTGCACCGGCGCCTTCGTGCTCGCCGCGGCCGGACTGCTCGACGGCCGCACGGCGGCCACGCACTGGAACCTCGCCGACACCTTCCGGCGCATGTTCCCGCACCTCACGCTCGACCCGGACGTGCTGTTCGTGGACGATGACCGGATCCTCACCTCGGCCGGGGCCGCCTCCGGCGTCGACGTCTGCCTGCATCTCGTGCGCAAGGACCACGGCAGCGAACTGGCCAACACGGTCGCCCGCCGCTGCGTGGTCCCGCCGTTCCGGGACGGCGGGCAGGCCCAGTACATCGAGCAGCCGGTCCCCGAGGCCGGCGCCGCGAGCACCTCCGCCACCCGTGCCTGGGCCCTGGAACACCTCGACGAGCAGCTCACGCTGGCCCATCTCGCCGCGCACGCCCGGATGAGCCTGCGCACCTTCGCCCGCCGCTTCCACGACGAGGTCGGTCTCAGCCCCGGACGCTGGCTGATCCAGCAGCGTGTCGCCAGGGCCCGGCATCTGCTGGAGGCCAGCGACCTGTCCGTGGACCAGATCGCCGGCCGCGTCGGCTTCGCGACCGGAGCCTCCCTGCGCCAGCACCTGCACGCCGCGATCGGCGTCTCGCCGCAGGCCTATCGGCGGACGTTCCAGGCGGCGCACTGATCCGTTGCGGACGGAAGACCGTCACCGGCTGGCGTGCAGGGACACCAGCAACTGCCAGATCTGGTCGGCGACTTGCTCGGGTGATCCTTCGACGAGCCCGTGCAGCCAGTCGGCCAGGACACCGGCGAAGGTCGCGGCGACCGCGGACGCGACCAGGGGGGCGTCCGCCGCGCCCGCGAGCCGGCGCTCGGCCAGACTGCGGGCTCGTAGATCCCGGTGCAGGACGCGGCCGAGCGGGCCACCGCCACCCGGGCTCAACAGGGCGCGGTACAGGGCCGCGTGCGGGGCGAGGCCCACGAAGAACTCCAGCAGCGCGGCCGGCGCATGCACCGGATCGGGCCGGCCCCGCCAGGCGTGCAGCGCATCGACGGCGTCCCGCACGACATCCGCGCAGGCGTCCACGGCCAGCGCCTCCAGGTCGGCGTAGTGGACGTAGAACGTGGCCCGCCCGACACCGGCCCGGCGCACCAGCGCGGCGACCCCGACCTCCGCCAACGGCCGCTCGGCGCACTCCGCGAGCAGAGCCTCGCGCAGCCGCGCCCTGGTGCGGGCGGCCCGCGGGTCCTCGGGCACGCCGCGGGTCACTGTGCGACGAGGACGGCGGCCAGGGCGAGCGCGCCAGGCAGTGCCTGCGCGACCAGGATGCGGATGTTCGCGGTGACCGCGCCGTACACGCCCGCGACCACGACGCAGGACAGGAAGAACACCTGCGCCCTGAACCCGGTCGGATCCGCGGCGATCAGACCCCACACCAGACCGGCGGCGAGAAACCCGTTGTAGAGCCCCTGGTTGGCGGCCATCGGCGCGGTCGCCCGCGCCATCTCACGGTCGAAGCCATGGAAGGACCTGCCCGGCTTCTTCTGCCACAGGAACATCTCCATCACCAGGATGTACGCGTGCAACGCGGCCACCAGTCCGACCAGCACGCTCGCGACAGTCTCCATGCCTCACCTCTATTTTCTGGACGCCTGTCCACTATAGCTGGACACCTGTCCAGGAAAAGCCATGCCGGAGAGTGACGGAATCCTCACTTCCGGGAGGCCGTGAGGTTGATCCTTTCGGGTTCGCACCCGATAAGCTCCCCATCGGCGCTGCGAGTTGACGCGGTCACGATCCGTCGCCTCGCGGTGCGTACTCATGAGTGCGGCGCCCCTGCACACCCCCCCGTTGTTCGACGTGTTGCTTCGAAGGATGCAGATGGAACTCGCCACCCCGCCGCCGGCGGCGCGGGCCCCTGTCACCTGGTACAGCTGGTGGCTGATGCCGCTGTCCCTGGGAGGCGGGACGGTTGCCGCCACGTTCATGAGCTCCGAGCGAATAACCGTGGCCGTCGCCGGTGTCGCGGCGACGGCGGCGAGTTCCGTGTGCGTACGCCTGCTGCTGAGCACCCGCGCGCAACTGCGCCGCGCGGAGAGCTCCTTCCGCACCACACAGACCGAGCACTCCCAGCAGTGGCAGCAGCATGTCGCGGGCCTGGAACGGAAGTACTCCGCCGAACGTGCCGCCCAGGAAGCGCAGTTCGCGGACCAGGCCGGCGCCTATGAGGCCCGGCTCGGCGAACTGCGGGAAGGCTACGAGGCGCGGCTGGCCGAGCAGGCGGAGGCGTACGAGGCCCGGATCGCGGACCAGATCACGTCGTACGAGGCACAGCTCGCCGACCAGGCCGCGGTCTGGCAGGAGCAGCTGGCGCACCAACTCGCCGCGGTCGCCCGGCTCGCCGACGAGCAACTGCCCGAGTCGCTGGACCGGCTGCGCTCCGGTGAGGCCATCGACGACATCCTGCCGACGGTCGCCCAGTGCGCCAAGGTCGGCGCGGACCTCCAGGCCGAGCTGCGCAAGCTGCTGCGGACCGCCCTGATCGGCGTCGAGCGGGAATTCGACCGCTCGACCTCCGCCGAGCACGCCGTGATCAGCATCGGCAACCGCATCCACGTCCTGACCAGCAAACTGCGCGGCCGGCTGCACGAACTGCAGGGCGAACACGGCAGGCTGCCCGCCGTGGCGCGCGGCCTGATGGAACTCGACCAGGAGATCGGCCCCGCCGACTGTCTCGCCGCCAGCATCGGCGTGCTCGGCGGTTCGGACCGGCCCGGCCGGCAGTGGCAGGAACCGCAGCGGCTGCTGAGCGTGGTGCGCGGCGGCATCGGCCGGATCAAGGACTTCCACCGCGTCGACGTACGCCATCTGCCCGAACTCGGCGTCGACGGCGGCCTGGTGGACCACCTGACGCTGATCTTCGCGCACCTCCTGGACAACGCGGCGCGCTACTCGCCGCCCACCGAACCCGTCCTCGTCTCCGGCAAGGAGGTCCCGAACGGCGTCGGCATCGAGATCCAGGACTCCGGCAAGGGCCTGAGCGAGGAGAAGAAGCGGGAGGCCGAGCAGGCCCTCACCGGCACCGAGGCCGGCCCGGGCCTCGGCGGTATCTCCGAGGACGCCAACATCGGCCTGCGCGTCGTCGGTGCGCTCGCCCGCCGCTATGGCATCCGTGTCACCTTCGCGGACTCGCCCTGGCTCGGCACCTCGGTGGTCGTCGTGGTCCCGCACAAGTACTTCAGCCCGCTCCCCGCGACCACGCAGACCCAGGCCCCGGCCGCCCCCGCGGCCCAGGCCGCCGTGACCGCACCGGCCCGTGAACCGGCCCCCGCCGAAACCGTGGCCGAGCCCGTCGGCGACGACGTCGACACGACGCCGGGCGGGCTGCCCCGGCGCCGGAGCAAGCGAGGCGAGGCGGCCCGGCACCAGCCGGCCGAGCGGACCGAGGAGCGTGCCGTCGTCGCCGTACCACCGGACGCGTCCTTCGCCGGTCTGGCTGCCTTCGCCACCGCCGGACGTGAGCCCGGAGAGCCCGGCGCGGCCGTCGGCACGGCCGACCGCCGCGAGTCCACCGAGCCCCGCACTGAAGAGAGCGACTAGTCCACATGACGCAACAGGGAACCGACGTGAGCTGGGCGCTCCGCGATCTGGTGGAGTCCATCCCGGAGATCCGCTTCGCCCTCGTGGCCTCCAGCGACGGCAAGGCCATCACCTCCTACGGCGCCGAAGACCCCGACGACGTGGACCGTTTCGCCGCCGTGGTGGCCGGCCTGCAGGCGCTGGCCCAGCCGGTCGCCGAGCAGTTCCCCAAGTACGCGGGGCAGCTGCGGCTGGCGATGATCGAGGTCGACGGCGGCCATCTCTTCGTCGTCCGCGCGGGTGTGGAGACGTATCTCGGTGTCCTGGCCCGCGAGGGCCTCGACCAGGGCCTGCTCGGACACCAGATGAGGGATCTGGCCCGCAGGATGGGAGAGCTCCTCGGCACCACTCCGCGTCTGGAGGAGCACTCTGGATGAGTGCTCCGCGCCGGCCCACAGATCCGTCCGGTCTCGAGCGCTACTACGTCGTCACCCGGGGACGTAGCGGACCGGCCGGTTCGGCGTCGAGTCTCGACGTGGCGACCCTCATCGTCTCCCTCTCCGCCCCCGTACCGGGCATGCAGCACGAGCACGAGGACATCCTCCGGCGCTGCCGCGATCCGCTGTCGGTGGCCGAACTCGGCGCCCACCTCGGACTGCCGTTCAACATTCTCGCGGTGCTGCTGGCGGATCTGCTCGAGGCAGGCCGCATCGAAGCCCGTGACCCCATCCCGGCGCACGACGCCGGTCGCGGGCCCGACCTCGCGCTCCTTGAGGAGGTACTCAGTGGACTTGAAAGGCTTTGACCAGCCCGGCCGGACGGCCGGTGACGGCACCCGCTCGGTGAAGGTGATGATCGCCGGGGGCTTCGGCACCGGGAAGACCACCATGGTCCGCTCGGTCAGCGACATCAAGCCGCTCACCACCGAGGAGACCCTCACCCAGGCCAGCGCCGACGTCGATCACCTCATCGGGGTGGCCGACAAGGCCGAGACCACGGTCAGCCTGGACTTCGGCAAGATCGGCATCAACGACGAGCTGGTCCTGTACCTGTTCGGCACCCCGGGCCAGGAGCGGTTCTGGTTCCTGTGGAACGGCCTGTTCAAGGGCGCGCTCGGCGCGGTCGTGCTGGTGGACACCCGCCGCCTCGCCTCCAGCTTCCGGGCGATCGAGGAGATGGAGCGGCAGGACGTCCCGTTCGTCATCGCGCTGAACATGTTCCCCGACTCCAAGGACCACCCGGTCGACGAGATCCGGGACGCCCTCGACATCGCCCCGCACATCCCGATCGTGGCCTGCGACGCCCGCGACCGGGCCTCCAGCCGTGACGTACTCGTCGCTCTGATACGTCACTTGAAGGAACGCTCGGCCGTCGCAGGGGAGCCCCGATGAACGACCAGCCCCTCAACGATCCCGACGCGCCGGGCGGCTGCCCCGTCGCCCACGGCGACGGTGCCACCCGGCTCTACGGCCCCGACTCCGCGACCGACCCACAGGGCATCTACGCGCGGCTGCGCAAGGAGTACGGTGCCGTCGCGCCGGTCCTGCTGGAGGGCGACGTCCCCGCCTGGCTGGTCCTCGGCTACCGGGAGAACCGGCGGGTGCTCGACAACCCCCTTCAGTTCAGCCGGGATTCACGGATCTGGCGGGACTGGAACGAGGGCCGGATCAGCGCCACCTCACCGCTCATCCAGATGGTGGGCTGGCGCCCCGACTGTGTCTCGCAGGACGGCGAACCGCACCGCAGGCTGCGCGGTGCCGTCACCGACAATCTGCTGGCTGTTTCGGGCCGCGGTATCCGCCGCCATGTCACGCACTTCGCGAACAAGCAGATCGACGCGTTCGCGGGTGCGGGCCGCGCCGATCTGGTGGGTGACTTCGCCGAGTATCTGCCCATGCTGGCGCTCACCCGCGTCCTGGGCCTCGCGCAGAGCGAGGGACGCACTCTCGCCGAGTCCTGCGCCCAGGTCATCAAGGGCGGCGCGGACGCCCTCGAGCACAACGACCGCATCTTGGGCATCCTCACCGAACTCGCCGAGCGCAAGCGCGTGGAGCCGGGCTCCGACTTCACCACCGGGCTCATCGGGCACCACGCCGGTCTCGACGAGGACGAGATCATCCAGCATCTGCGGCTGGTACTGATCACCGCGCACACCACCACCAGCAACCTGCTGGCCCGGGTGCTGCAGCTGATCCTCACCGACACCTCCTGGCTCTCCGGTCTGGTGAGCGGCCAGCTCAACATCTCCGGCGTCGTGGAGGAGGTCATGTGGAACACCCCTCCGCTCGCCGTGCTGCCGGGACGTTTCGCCACCGCCGACCTCGAACTCGGCGGCTGCCCCGTCAAGGAGGGCGACCTCCTGGTCCTCGGCCTCGCCGCCGGCAACCTGGACCCCGAGATCAGACCGGACGCCGGCATCTCCGTCCAGGGCAACCAGTCCCACCTGGCCTTCAGCGGCGGACCCCACGAATGCCCCGGCCAGAACATCGGCCAGGCCATCATCGAAACAGCCGTGAACGTCCTCCTCCACCGACTCCCGGGCCTACGCCTGTCGGTACCGCCGGAGGAACTCACTTCGACGGCCTCGACGTGGGAGTCGAGGCTGGACAGCCTGCCGGTCGAGTTCTGATGGCGCCCCGAAGGGGCGCGGGGAACTGCGCGCCCAGCCCCCACCGGCCGGCAGTGTCTTGTCACACGGCCAGCAGATCGTCCACCGACCCCCGCCCCGCCAGCTCCGCCGCGGCGGCGGGCCCCTCCTTCGCAGCCGCATAACGGCCAGTGGTAAGCGCCCACTCGTAATTCCCGTTGATCCAGTGCTGTATGGCCTCCACCCCCATCCGCACCCGCGCCCGCTCACCCTCATCGAGGCGCAACTCGTCGCACATCTCAGGGACGCGCGCCTGAAGTTCGAGGTACTCGTCGAGGCAGTCGGTCGTCATCCGGTACGCCTCCTGCGCCGCCTCCTCCCACGAGCAGCCCCGCTCCCGGTGCAGCACGGCGATCAGGTTGTGGCCGTCCCCACGGCGTCGCTCACGCTCGAAGGAGTGGATGTCGTTCATGAACCCGATGGTGTCCGAGGCCAGATCCCGCATCCGCTCCATCACCGGATGCGCCATCGCCTGAGCGGGCACCTCGAAACCCCGGCTGCGCTCACCCGCGTCGATGCTGTGGTGGATGCCGACCGTACGGCGCCGGAACAGCGCGTACTCGTCGAGGTCCAGGGTGCTTTCCAGACCCCGGGCGGCCAGGTCGACCTCCTCGCAGTGCGCCACGAGGAACCGCCCCCAGGACGCGGCGAACCGGGTTCGCCAGGTCAGGGACATGCCATCCGAGAGATGTTTCCAGACCTCCGCCCAGGCCAGGGTGATGGGGCAGACGACCCGGGGCCGGAAGCCCGCCGGCCGCAGCGGCGCGACGATGAGCTCGCGGGCGACCTCGGTTATGCGGTCGGCGCGGTCCGGCTGGTTCGCGTCGAACTGGTCGTCGAAGAGGAAGGCGAGGGAGAACCAGTTCATCAGGACGACCATGTCGGTCGCCGAGGCGTACGGATAGGTGCGCGCGGCGGCCTGCGGCAGGTCCCAGGACTTGTACTCCTCGAACCCGGCCGGGCTGCGCACCAGACCCATGTCCCAGATCCAGCGGAAGTGACGTGCCCGGGCGTACTCGAGGTGCTCGCTGACAGGAGTCTCGAAGGGGAGGTCGAACCGGACGTCCTGAGGCATGCGCTTCCTTTCGGGGGTCGGAACGCAGAGCCCCCCGCCCCTGCGAGCGGGCGGTCGCCGCGACCGCCCGCACACTCGAACTCGGCTTCGCGGTACGAAAGTTGAACCGGGAAGCGGTACGAGGCTGCCCCGAGCGTAAATGATCTATACCGTAACCGGACGGTGATCTGTGTTACTGCTCGCACTCACTGAGCTGCGTATACTCGCGCGCCCCCGACGTAAGTGAGAGACACACGAGTCTCCGCGAGCGCCTCCGCCGGCCCGTCGAACGGATCCCGGTCCAGCACCACGAGGTCCGCGAGCGCGCCCACGCTCACCCGGCCCGTGTCGTCGAGGTGGTTCACATACGCCGAGCCTGCGGTGTAGGCGGTCAACGCCTCGGCTAGAGCGAGGCGTTCGGCGGGCAGGAACACGGCGGTGTCGGCGCCCGGTGCCACGCGGTTCACCGCGACATGGATCCCCTCCAGCGGATCGGGGCTGCTGACGGGCCAGTCGCTGCCCGCGGCGAGCCGGGCCCCGGAGCGCAGCAGCGCGCCGAACGGGTACTGCCACGCGGCCCGTTCGGGTCCCAGGAACGGGATCGTCAGCTCGTCCATCTGAGGCTCGTGTGCGGCCCACAGCGGCTGGATGTTGGCGGTGGCGCCGAGCCGGGCGAAGCGCGCCACGTCGTCCGGCTGCACGACTTGGAGGTGTGCCAGGTGGGGCCGCGTGTCGCTCGGCCCGTTCGCGGTGCGCGCGGCTTCGACGGCGTCCAGCGCGTCGCGTACGGCCCGGTCGCCCAGGGCGTGGAAGTGGCACTGGAAGCCGAGCGCGTCCAACTCCGTCACGTACTTGGGCAGTTGGGCGGGGTCGATGAAGCTGGTGCCCCGGTTGGCGGTGGCGCAGCCGCAGCGGTCCAGATACGGGTCCAGCAGGGCGGCAGTGCCGGTCTCGGCGACCCCGTCCAGCATCAGCTTGACGGTGGAGGCGCGAAACCGCCCATGCGTCAACGCCTCCCGCTTCTGGGCCAGTTCGGGGATCTGCTCGGCCCCGCGCTCCCGGTCCCACCACAGGGCACCGACCACGCGCGCGGTGAGCGAGCCGTCGCGAGCGGCGGCGAGATACGCCTCCGACGGATCGTCCATGCCGAGGAACTCCCCGACCAGCGCGTCCTGCCAGGCCGTGATACCGAGGGCGTGCAGATGACGCTGGGCGTGCAGCAGCGCCGCCTTCCGCTCACCGGCTGTCGTGGGCGGGGTCAGCCGTCCCACGAGTTGCATCGCGCCTTCCTGCAGCGTCCCGCTGGGCTCACCGGAGGCGTTCCGCTCGATCCGCCCGTCGGTCGGATCGGGCGTGTCGCGTGTGATCCCGGCGAGCGCGAGGGCGCGGCTGTTCACCCAGGCCCCGTGGTGGTCGCGGTTGGGCAGGTAGACCGGCCGGTCGGGTACGACCGCGTCCAGCAGTTCCTTCGTCGGCATACCGCCCTGGAAGGCCTCCATCGACCAGCCGCCACCGGTGATCCACTCCCGCTCCGGGTGCGCGTCGGCGTACGCGCGTACGGCGGCGACGGTCGCCTCCGCCGTACGGGTCCCGGTCAGATCGCACTGGGTGAGTTCGAGCCCCGCCGGCACCGGGTGGACGTGCGCGTCCTGGAAGCCCGGCAGCAGCAGCCGTCCGGCGAGGTCGACCACGTCGGTGCGGGGCCCGGCGAGGTCGTGCACCTCGTCGTGGCCCACGGCGGTGACGCGGCCGCCCGTGACGGCCACGGCGGTGGCGGTGCGGCCCTCGGGGGTGAGGACGGGGCCGCCGGTGAAGAGGAGGTCAGCGTGCATGATCCGTTTCCTGGTCGGTCTACTGCGGCGTGGCAAGCAATTGGGGTGCGTCGGCGTCACTGCCCTCGCCGGTGCGGAAGTACGGCGATCTGCGCACCCACTTGGCCCATGCGGCGGCCATGAAGCCGGACGCGATCATCACCAGGGGAGTGAGCAGCAGGAACCACCCATTGTCCGCGCGGAGTTCGAGATGGTCGGCCGAGGTGTAGAACGACCAGCCGAGATAGCCGCCGAGACTCAGCAGGGCGGCGGCGCTCAGCGCGGGCAGCACCACGGCCCGTACGCCCTGCCGCCAGTCCTCGCGCAGCAGTGAGCGGAAGCGCACGGCGGCGGCCAGTGCGGTGAGCGCGTAGGACAGGGCGACCACGATGCCCACGGCGCTCACCGTCGCCATGATCATGTCCGCGAGCCGGGGGATCACCAGGGCGAGCCACGCGACCGCCATGGCGAGAGCGCCGATGAGCAGCGTCCCGGCGGCCGGAGTCCCGTACCGGCGGCTGACCTTGGACCACACCGGACCGAGCGTACGGTCCCGGCTCATCGCGAACATTCCCCGGGCCGTGGGGATCACCCCGGCCTGCAGCGAGGCGACCGCCGAGAACATCAGCGCCACCAGCGGCAGCACGGCCAGCGGCTGCGCGGCCAGCCGGTCCCCGAAGAACGCCAGGCCCTCGGCGCCGTGGCCGGCCAACTCCTCCTCGGACAGGACGCGTTGGAAGGCGATCGAGCCGAGCAGGAAGAGCCCGAGCATGGTGACGAGGGTGGTGATCCCGGCCTTGGACGCGTCCCGCGGGTCGCGCACCTCCTCGCTGACGCTGAACGCGGCCTCGAAGCCCCAATAGCAGAACACCGACAGCAACAGGCCCTGCGCGAGCGCCTCCGCCGACGGGATCGCGAACGGGTCGAACCAGCTCCAGCTGAAGGGGTGCGGGCCGGTGACGATGCCGTAGCCGCAGAACCCGAGCAGGACGACGTACTCGAAGACCAGCAGCCAGGCCTGGAGGCGAGCCGCGGTCCGTACGCCCGTGACGGCGGTGAGCGTGACCGCGGCCAGGACGAAGACGCCCACCGCGGTGGTCTGCGCGGTCGACCCCGGGTCCAGTGCGAGCCCGCCCACCTCGTGCAGTCCGGCGTCTCCGGCCAGCTGGAGGATCGCCGACCCGGTGACCGCCGTGGTGTACGCGAGAAACGCCACCGTGGCCACGATCTGCACCCAGCCGACCATGAAGCCCAGCCAGGGGGTGAGCGAACGGCCCACCCACACATAGCCGTTGCCGGCGTTGGGCTCGACCCGGTTGAGCCGGGAGTACGCGCCCGCGATGCCCAGGATGGGCAGGAACGCCAGCAGCATGATCGCGGGCAGATGCAGTCCGACCACCCCGGCGGTGACCCCGAGGCCGATGCCGATGCTGGTGGTCGCGGCGGTGCTGGACGCGGCGATGGCGACGCCGTCCACGACGCCGAGGGACTTGCGCAGCGCGGGCTGCGCGGGAGGGGCGACTCCGTAGGGCTTGTCGGTCATGGCGGCTCTCCGCTCGCACCGGGGGGCTCGGTCGGCCCCGGTGAGGCGACATGAAACTGTCCGCGGGGTTAACAGGTCAACGGTGTTGTCATAAGGTCTCCGCCAACGGCACCTGGAGGCAGCCATGAGTGACCGCGTCGTCCCGCCCGCAGCCCGGCAGCGCCGACGACCCACCAAGCAGGGCGTCGTCCTCTCCGAGGACCTGATCGTCGAAACAGCCCTGCGGCTCATCGAGGAGCACGGCGCCGAGGCCCTCTCGGTGCGCCGGCTGGGCCGGGCCCTCGGCGCCGATCCCAGCTCGCTGTACCGGTACTTCCGGCACACCGACGACCTGATGCTCGCCGTCGCCGACGAGCTGATCGGACGCACCCTGCGCAGCTGGCGGCCCACCGGCGACTGGCGCGCCGACCTGCGCGACCTCGGGCTGCGCATGCACGCCGGAGCGCTCGCCCACCCCCGGGCGGCGGTGCTCAGCTCGCACCGGGTGACCGGCCGGGCCCATGAGATCCAGGCCGTGGAGACCATCATCGGCGTGCTGCGCGACGCCGGATTCCCCGACGCCGAGGCGGTGCGGATCTACCACGCCTTCGTCGACCAGGCCCTCGCCTTCGCCGCCCTCGACGCCGGGACCACGGCGCTGCCGAAGGCCGCCCGCGAGGCGGAGGCGGACGTATGGCAGGCCACGTACGCACGGCTGCCCGCGGACACCCACCCGCACATCGCGGCGACCGCACGTCATCTCGTGGCGGACATGCGGCACAGTTCCTATCCGGCGGCGCTGGACCTGCTGCTCGCCGCATCGGCAGCCCGTTTGACGGAGATCCGGGCGCGGCAGGGCGCGGCCCGGCCACACTGAGCGCACGTCATCCCCGTACGACATTCGCTCAGGAGACCGACCGACGATGACCACACCGCCCGCACGCTCCGCCAAGCAGCGCCTGCAGGACACGCTGAACCGTCTGGAGAACGACGTCGACACCTGGGTCGCCACGGCCGACGGCGCCGGCGGAATCCCGTATCTCGTGCCGCTGTCCTTCCTCTGGGACGGTACGACGATCCTCCTCGCCACCCCGCCCACGAGCCCGACCGGCCGGAACCTGCGCGAGACGGGCAGAGCGCGGCTCGGGTTCGGGCCGACCCGGGACGTGGTGATCGTCGAGGGCACGGTGCAGCCGGTGGAGCCCGCCGAACTGCCCGAGGAGGAGGCCGATCTCTTCGCGGCCAGGACCGGCTTCGAGCCGCGCCACCTGTCCACCCCCTACCTGTACTTCCGTATCCACCCGCAGCGCGTGCAGGCCTGGCGGGAGGCCGACGAACTCGTCGGACGCGACCTGATGCGGGACGGGGAGTGGCTCGTGGCCGACTGAATCCGCGGAACGGGGTTAACCGCCGAGGAGATCAAGGGCGCGGGCGGCACGCGGCTGGCGTTCCGCCGAGATGTGAACGCCACGCCGCCGAGCTGGCCGCGTCCCGAGAACTCCCTCCAGGCCCACCTGGACTTCGTCGTGGCCGATCTCGACGAGGCCGAGCGCAGGGTCGTCGGACTCGGCGGGCGCCCGCTGGAGACCAAGGAGGCATCGGGCCCGTTCGAGGAACGCGGCTATGCCGACCCGGCCGGCCACTCCTTCACTCTGCGCTGCGTGCCGCCCACGGCACCGAAGCAGGGGTAGCTCCGCGGGACGGCCGGTGCGTCACGTGCGGGGCCGTCGTGGCTTGTCGCGCCCGCGCGGCGGAGCCGCATAATTCACGCAGCCCCGCGCCCCTTCGGGGTGCTCTTGTCCCCGGCGGGCCACACGCCGGTTGAGCGTTCGACCGCCTTCGCGCCCGTGCGGTTCACAGCGCTGCGTACGACGGCGAAGATGGCGCCCTGGATGGCGGCGGCCAGCAGGATCTCGCCCCAGCCGCGCTCGCGGTCCAGCGGGTCGGGTGCGTCGTCCTCGTGCCGGATCGCCTTCCATGTCGTCTTGAAGGCGAGGCCCGCCAGTGTGCCGCCCGCCCAGCCGATCACGAACCCGAGAGGTTTGTAGGCGAGGGGGAGTTTGAGCTTCTGCTGCTTCTTGCCCACGTCTGCCTCCTGTGTGGTCAGGGCCGCCCTCGCGCCGGAACCTCCTCGGCCGTGGGCACCGGCCCGGGCGGTGTGCCCTCGCCGAAAGGCCGGCCGCCCAGCCTCTCCCGGTGGTGCGGGGTCCGCCAGCCGGACAGGTCCGGTCCGAGGGGCACGATGCCCGTCGGATTGATGCCGGTGTGCACCTGGTAGTAGTGCCGCTTGATGTGGTCGAAGTCGACGGTGTCACCGAAGCCGGGTGTCTGGTAGAGGTCGCGGGCGTACGCCCACAGCACCGGATTCTCCGACAGCTTCCAGAGATTGCACTTGAAGTGGCCGTGATAGACGGCGTCGAAGCGCACCAGGGTGGTGAACAGCCGGATGTCCGCCTCGGTGATCGTGTCGCCGACCAGATAGCGCTGCTCCTCCAGCCGTCGCGACAGCAGCTCCAGCCGCCGGAACAGGGCCGCGCAGGCCGCCTCGTACGTCTCCTGGTCGGCGGCGAACCCGGCCCGGTACACACCGTTGTTGACGTCCTCGTAGACATCCGCCATGACCGTGTCGATCTCGTCGCGCAACGCCCGCGGGTACAGATCGGGCGCCCCGTCCCGATGCAGGGCGGTCCACTCCGTGGCGAGGTCCAGGGTGAGCTGCTGGTAGTCGTTGGTGACCAGTTTCCCGCTGGGTACGTCCACGATCGCGGGCACGCTCACCCCGCCCGGGTAGCCGGTCTCGCGCCGGTCGTACGCCTCACTCAGGAACCGGATGCCGAGGACCGGATCACGGCCGTCGGGGTCCAGGGTGAAGCGCCAGCTGCGGTCGTCCTGGATCGGGTCGGTGACGGCCAGCGACAGGGCGTCCTCCAGGCCCAGCAGCCGCCGGGAGATCACCACCCGGCTCGCCCATGGACAGGCACGGCTCGCCACCAGCCGGTAGCGGTCCGCCGCCACCGGCCAGCCGTCCCGGGCGTCTTCGGTGATCCGGTCCGTGAAGTGGGCCTTGGACCGCTTGAAGGGCTTCCTGCCGTAGGCGCTGTTGCCGTCGTCGCCGCTCATCACCGGGCTCCTCACTGCCGACTACCTCCCCGGTTTCCCCGATTTCCGCAGACGAGACGGTGTGAGCCGGACCGAGAAGGGCAGTCGGCGAAGGTGAGTGGGAAACCCTCGAACGCGTCGAAACCCGCCAACCGGAAGGCCGACCGCAGAACCCGCGTCACCGTACTGGTGGCGCTCGCCGCCAACCTGGTCATCGCGGTGGCCAAGGCGATCGGCGGTCTCGCGGCGGGCTCGCCCGCCCTGCTGTCGGAGGCGGCGCACTCCGTGGCCGACAGCATGAACGAGGTCTTCCTGCTCGCGGCGCTGCGCCGCAGCCGCCGCCCCGCCGACAAGCGCCACCCCTTCGGCTACGGCAAGGAGCGCTTCTTCTGGTCGCTGCTCGCGGCCGTCGGGATCTTTGTGATGGGCGGCTGCTTCTCCTTCTTTCAGGGCTTCGAGGCCCTCAGGAACGGCACCGAGGAGGAGCTCAGCGGCTATGTGGCGGGCCTGATCGTGCTGGGCGTCGCCTTCGTCGCCGAGGGCGCCTCCCTGGCGCGGGCGCTGTACCAGGCGCACCGCCAGGGCGGCCGGGACCGGCTGCGCGACCCTGCGCTGCGCACGGTGATCGCCGAGGACGGCACGGCGGTACTGGGCGTGAGCCTGGCCGCGGTCGGCATGCTGCTGCACATGGCCACCGGGCAGGTCGTGTGGGAGGCGTGCGCCTCGTTCGCCATCGGTGGGCTGCTGGTGTACGTCGCCTACCGGCTGGGACGCGACGCGCGCGACCAGCTGATCGGGGAGGCCGCCGATCCGGAGGCGGCCGAGCGGATCCGGGCGCTGCTGCGGGAGCAGCCCGAGATCGACAGCGTGGAGGCGCTGTACACGATGAAGGTCGGGCTCGACGCGACCCTGGTCGCCGCCCGCATCGACCTGGTGCCGGGCATGGACAGCGAGCGGGTCGAGGAGGTCGCCGTCCGCATCAAGCGCACCGTCGCCCGTAGCGTGCCCGAGGCGGGCGAGATCTTCCTCGACGTGACCGACCGGCCCGCCCAGGAGGCACGCGAAAGCCCCGCCGCGACGGGGGAGCGCGGCGGGGCCTGATCCTCGGGTGCCCGGCGGACACGGGTTCATGCGTCACGCCGGGCAAGATTTTTCGCGCGGTCAGCCGTCGGCCGGTTCCAGCACGAACACGGGGATCTCCCGGTCGGTCTTCTTCTGGTAGTCGGCGTACGGCGGGTATGCCGCCACCGCACGCTCCCACCACTCAGCCTTCTCCGCGCCGGTCACCTCACGGGCCGTCATGTCCCGCTTGACCGAGCCGTCCTGGAGCTCCACATGGGGATCGGACTTGACGTTGAAGTACCAGACGGGGTGCTTGGGAGCGCCGCCGAGCGAGGCGACGACGGCATAACGTCCCTCGTGCTCCACGCGCATCAGCGGCGTCTTGCGGATCTTGCCGCTCTTCGCACCACGGGTCGTCAGCAGGATGACGGGCATTCCCGTGTCCATCAGGGTCGTTCCCTTGGTGCCGCCGGAGCTCTCGTACAGCTCCACCTGCTCGCGCACCCACTGCGTCGGGCTGGGTTCGTACTCACCCTCAAGAGGCATGGCATTCCGTTCCTCGGTCGGCCAACTCATGTGCAGCCCAGTCAACACCGGTCCGCACGGGTTTCATCCACACCCCCTGCCCTGAACCCGGCGTGTCCATTACTTCGGCGGTAATCGCCCCGCCCCGGCCGCCTCCGGCACAGTCGTGGCACACGCCCGCCGGACGAGAGGCCCACCATGACGAAGAGCACCGACGCGACCACCCGCGCCGTGGTGGAGGAACTGCTGCTGCGGATCGGCCGGGGCGACGCGGAGCGCATCGCCGAGTTGTACGCCGAAGGGGCCGACTGGAAGCTGAACTGGCCCGAGGACGAGCACGGCCGCACCGCCACTCCATGGATCCGACCCCGCTCGACCCGCGCCGACGCGGCCGCCCACTACCGGCAGCTCGCCGCACATCACGTCCCCGGTGAGGCCGCCACGGAGATCGAGCGCATCCTGGTGGACGGCGCCGACGCCGTGGTGCTCGGCGAGATCCGGCAGACCGCCAAAGCCACCGGGCGCCCGTATCGCGCCAGATTCGCCCTGCACCTCACCGTCGAGGACGGACTGGTCGTCCGGCATCACGTGTACGAGGACAGTCTCGCCGTCGCCCGCGCCTTCGCACCGTGACGCCTGTGCCGTCACGCCGGAATCCGTACGGCGAGCGCCAACATCACCGCACTCGACACCAACGCCGTCGCCAGCCGGCCCCGCCGCCCCGTCAGCGCCCGCCCGAGCAGCGCGCCGCTCCCGGCGAGGAGCAGCTGCCAGCTCGCGGACGCGAGGAAGGCGGCCAGCACGAACACCGCCTGATCGAGGGGCGGCACCGGGTCCGCCGTCCGGGTGCCGAGCACGAGGGCGGCGAAGTAGATGACGGTGGTGGGGTTGAGCAGCGTGATGCCGAGCAGCCCGACATACGCCCGCGCTGGGCTCGGGGGAGGAGACGCGGACCGGGTGGTGAGCCGACGGCCGCGGTACTGGCGTACGGCCGTGACCGTGCCCCAGACCGCCAGCGCGATCAGCACCAGCACGGACGCCCAGCGCAGCGGCACCAGCGCCGGCTCAAGGGCGAGGGCGAGCGCGGAGCCCCCGACCATGGCCGCCAGCGCATAGAGCCCGTCGGCCGTCGCGACGCCGAGCGCGGCGCAGGAGCCGATGCGCAGCGAGGTACGGGCGGACAGAGAAACCAGGTAGGCCCCGACGGCACCGACGGGCACGGCGATGCCGTAGCCCGCGACCAGCCCCGCGACGAGTGCGCCGGTCACGACGCGGGAAGCGTCGACCTCCGGGGGCAGCCGGGCTGCTGCTGGTACCGCACCGGACGAACGGCGGCGGTCAACGGCAGCAAGGAATGGGTCATAGGCATGGCCGGATTCTGCGGGGGACGACCGCACACCGACAAGCGATTTTCCCGGGAGTGCCACGTCGTGGCGCCCGGGACGACGGCGATCCCCGGCCATATCGCGTGGCCGGGTGATCTGGCCGAACTTGATGTGGCCGCAGTAGATGCCCAGGGCATCCAATGGCGACGGAACGACGCACGCCATCGTCTGCGAGGCCCCCCATGACGCAAACGGAACCCGTCGCCTTCCCGCAGGACCGGACCTGCCCCTATCAACCACCCACCGCCTACGATCCCCTGCGCGCCGCCCGCCCCCTCGCCCGGATCACGCTCTACGACGGCCGCCCGGCCTGGCTGGTCACCGGCCACGCCCTCGCCCGCGACCTGCTCGCCGACCCCCGTCTGTCGACCGACCGCACCCACCCCGACTTCCCGGCGCCCACCGCCCGTTTCGCGGGGGTCCGTGACCGCAGGACCGCACTGCTGGGCGTCGACGACCCCGAGCACCGCACCCAGCGGCGCATGGTGATCCCCGGATTCACCCTCAGGCGTGCCGCCGAACTCCGCCCGCGGATCGGACAGATCGTGGACGAGCGGCTCGACGCGATGATCGCGCAGGGACCGCCCGCCGACCTGGTGACTGCCTTCGCGCTGCCCGTGCCCTCGATGGTGATCTGCGCACTGCTCGGCGTCCCGTACGCCGACCACGACTTCTTCGAAGAACAGTCACGACGGCTGCTGCGCGGCCCGACGGCCGCCGACACGCAGGACGCGCGCGCCCGACTGGAGGCGTACTTCGACGAGTTGATCGACCGCAAGCAGACCGAGCCGGGCGACGGCCTCCTCGACGACCTCGTCCACCTGGACGACGGGACGCCGACCCGGCAGGAGCTGATCTCGCTGGCGGTCATCCTGCTGGTCGCGGGACACGAGACGACCGCCAACATGATCTCGCTCGGCACCTACACCCTCCTCCAACACTCCGAACGCCTGGCCGAGTTGCGAGCGGATCCGGCCCTGCTCCCCACCGCGGTCGAGGAGTTGCTGCGTCTGCTGTCGATCGCGGACGGGCTGCTGCGCCGCGCCACCGAGGACATAGAGGTGGACGGCACCAAGATCCGCGAAGGCGACGGCGTCCTCTTCTCGACCTCCGTCATCAACCGCGACGAGACCGTCTACGCCGATCCCGACACCCTGGACTGGCACCGCCCGGCCCGCCACCACGTCGCGTTCGGCTTCGGTATCCACCAGTGCCTGGGGCAGAACCTGGCCCGCGCCGAGCTGGAGATCGCCCTGCACGCCCTGCTCGACCGCCTGCCCGGGCTGCGTCTCGCCGCCCCGGCGGACGAGATCCCCTTCAAACCCGGCGACACGGTCCAGGGGATGCTGGAACTCCCCGTGACCTGGTAAGAGGCTCCCCTCATGCACATCGACATCGACACGGACGTCTGCATCGGCGCGGGCATGTGTGCCCTGACCGCCCCGGACGTCTTCACCCAGGACGACGACGGATTCAGCACCCTGCTGCCGGGCCGGGAGGACGGCGGCGACCCCATGGTGCGGGAGGCGGCCCGGGCCTGCCCGGTCAGCGCCATCACGGTGTCCGACACGGGGAGTTGAACGCGGCCCGTCGTCACTTGCCGGACGCGAGCAACAGCCGTACCGCCTCCCGCGCCTGAGCCGCGGGCGCCGTGCTCCCGGTGATCCCCGCCGTGACCATGGCGCCCTCGGCCAGCAGATACACGGCAGAGGCGAACGCGGAGTCCCGCCCCGCGTCGGCCACCAGCCCTCCGATGTAGTCCTGGAACGCCTCCTTGTGCGTCCGGACCCGCTCCGCCACCCGGGTGGACGTCGCGCCCAGCTCGCCGTACGAGTTGATCCACGCGCAGCCGCGGAAGCCGGGCTCGCCGAACCACCGCTCCAGCCAGTCGAAGACGGCGAGAATCCGCTGCTCGGGATCCTCGTGCCCTGCCACGAATTCGGCCAGCCGCCCGCGCCAGCGCACGTCCCGGCGCTCCAGATACGCCTCCACCAGCTGCTCCTTCGCCGGGAAGAGCTGGTAGAGCCGCTTGAGCGAGACGCCCGACGCACCACGGATGTCGTCCATGCCGACGGACTGGATGCCCCGCCCGTAGAACAGCTCCTCGGCGGCGTCCAGTGCCTGCTCCCGGGCGACTGCGCTGTCCATGAGACGACCACTCCTTGACGCGAGAACGAGCGTTCTCCTACCGTAGCAGCCAGCTCGGAGAACGCACGTTCTCCACCTGATCGAGGAGGCACCGTGACCGACCGCCCGCCCCTGCCGCCGTTCACCCGGGAGACCGCCGCACAGAAGGTCCAGGCCGCCGAGGACGCCTGGAACACCCGCGACCCGCAGCGGGTCTCGCTCGCCTACTCGCAGGACTCGGTCTGGCGCAACCGCGGCACCTTCGTCACCGGCCGCGCGCAGATCGTCGACTTCCTCACCGCCAAGTGGGAGCGCGAGCGGGACTACGCGCTGCGCAAGGACCTGTGGGCCTTCGAGGGCGACCGCATCGCGGTCCGCTTCCAGTACGAGTGCCGGGACGCCGACGGCCAGTGGTGGCGCTCGTACGGCAACGAACTCTGGGAGTTCGACGCGCACGGGCTGATGACCCGGCGGGAGGCCAGCATCAACGACGTACGGATCGAGGAGCGGGAGCGGCGGATCTTCGGCGCCCGGCCCGAAACCGAACGCGGGCGGTCCTTCCCGGTTGAGTAGGGTTCCCGGGTGACCGAACAGGACGGGAAGCCTTTCCTCTACGTCGTCGTCTGCGCGGCCGGGATCGCCGCGCAGGTCAGCAAGCTGATCACCGCCGCGCAGGAACGCGACTGGGAGGTCGGCGTCATCGCGACGCCCGTCGCCATGAACGGCTTCTTCGACACCGCCGCGGTCGAGGCACAGACCGGACGCCGGATCCGCTCCGCCTGGCGGACCCCGGGCGATCCCCGCCCCTTCCCGCCGCCCGACGCCGTCGTGGTCGCGCCCGCCACCTTCAACACCGTCAACAAGTGGGCGGCGGGCCTCGCCGACACCCTCGCCGTGGCCACCCTGTGCGAGGCGTACGGCCTCGGCGTCCCCATCGCCGCCCTGCCCTGCGTGTCCGACGCGCTGGCCGCCCACCCCGCCTACAACGACAGCCTCGTCCGGCTGCGCGGCATGGGCGTCCGCTTCGGCGAGCCCTACTCGGGGGAGCCGGACGAGCACGGCAGGCGGCCGGAGTTCCGCTGGGAGCACGCACTCGACCTCGTGGAGCGCTGACCTACCGGCAGCCGACCGTCGGCCCCACGAGCATGCCGCCGGTGTACACGGCCTGGCCCTGCGGCATCCAATAGCCCAGCTTGGAGACGACGGTGGAGCACCCGCCTGGCACCGCGACACGCACGACGACCTTGGCCGGACGCCCGGGCTGGAGGTCGGTGAGCGCGCAGTCGAGGGCGTGCGGCTGACGGGTCGTCGACGGGTGGCGGCCGATCAGTGGATTGACGCAGCGGGCGTCGGAGGTGGTCAGCTCCACCCCTGAGGCCTCCTCACCGATGAGCCCGAAACGGGCGCTGCCGTCGCCGCGGTCACTGTCGCGCGAGACGGTGTACGTCAGCGTGGTCACCGAGCCGGACCGCAGCGTGGTGCGGTCGACCCGGACGCTGTGCGTCGGCTCCGGCTTCGGCGCGGTGAGGGTGAGCGTGACGCGGACGGTGCCGCGCAGGTCCACACCCGCGGGCGCGGAGCGTACACGGACGTCGGCCTCGATGTCGTAGGTCCCCGGGCCCGGGTAGGCGTGCGAACCGGGAAGCGGCCCGGACGCCACCGTCACGCCGTCGCGGCGGGCCGTCCAGCTGCCCGAGGTGAGACAGGCGGAGCGGCGGCAGGTCGCGGGCGCCGAGACCGCCATCATCGGAGTGCCGCTGCCCGTGCACAGGCTGACCGAGGCCTGCTGTCCGCCCGGGCCGCGCAGGATCCCCGCGGGCGCGCACAGGGTGGCCGGGGGATCGGCCGCGGGGGCCCGCTCCGGGATCGGCTGCCCCCATGCCGGCGAGACGGCGGCGAGCACCAGCGCCGCGGCCCCGATCAGTGTCCTCAGCGTTGTCGGACGTGTTCGCACCCTGTGCCTCCCGCACGGCCCCGACCGGCCGGACGCCGGTCGTCTGCGCCGAGAATGCGGGACCCTGCGGACCCCCCGACGGCTCCCACGCCGGGCGGTCACCTGCAGGCAGCAACGGGGGTTCAGCGCGTCCGGCGGATGTAGCCCTCGCTGCCGGGAGTCGACACCATCACGTCCCGGCGCACGATGCTCAGCCGGTCGCCGAAGCCCGAAATCGCCTTCCGCAGGCCGCTGTCGGTGTACTCGATGTCGACCACCCGGTCGTCGAAGGCCTCGGCGTACACCCCGCACTCGTCGTACTGACCGCACTCCTCCGCGACCGCGAAATCGAGCCCGGCCTTCTTCCGCTGCCCGGCCAGCTCCACGGTGTTCTTCTGCCCGATGGCGAGGTGCCGGGCATGGGCGTGCCGGGACAGCAGGGCGATGAAAGCGGTCGCGTCGTTCGCGGTGAGCAGGCCGTCCGAGCGGGTGTAGCTGTCGTAGTTGTCCGGCTCGACGGCGTCGAAGCCCTGGTCGGCGCAGCCGTCGATCCACTCGCCCACCCGCGCGGCGATCCGTTTCCGCTTGGCCGCGGTACCGATGTCGAGCAGCGCCTCGTCCCAGTCCTCGTCGACGACCACCTCCCCGTCCGCGTCGCGCAGCAGCAGGTCGGCGGGCCACGACCGCTCGGCGTCCGGCTGGGCCTGGAAGGCGTTGACGTAGCAGATGTTGTACAGGCCGGGTGCCGGGGGCGCCGTACGGTCGCGGGCGACGATGCGGACGTCGGACGGTGGCTTGTAGGGGCCGCCGATCTGGTAGTCGAAGCCGGCGTGGCGTGGCGGGAGCCGTACCTCCGAGGACTTGGCCTCTTCGGAGGACCCACAGGCCGTCATGGCGAGGAGGCCCGCGAGCGTGGCGAGAGCTGCGACGCGGGGGACTGCCATTCCGTTCTGCGGCACGCTGATGATCAAATCGCCCGCGTGCCAGGGCCGTCAAGCGGGGATCACGCTGTCCGGAGGGGAACGGTGAAAGGAGGGACGGGCGGGACGGACGCCGTACGCTCCCCTCTGTAGCAGCCACCCCCGAAGGCAGGAGCAGCAACGATGCAGTACGTGAAGCTCGGTTCGACGGGCCTGGACGTCTCGCGGATCTGTCTGGGCTGCATGACCTACGGACTGCCGGACCGCGGCGTGCACGAGTGGACCCTCGACGAGGAGGCGTCGCGCCCGCTGATCCGGCAGGCGCTGGACGCCGGGATCACCTTCTTCGACACCGCGAACGTCTACTCCGACGGCACGAGCGAGGAGATCGTCGGCAAGGCGCTGCGGGACTTCGCCCAGCGGGACGAGATCGTGCTGGCGACGAAGGTCAACGGCCGGATGCGGCCCGGCCCCAACGGCGGCGGCCTCTCCCGCAAGGCGATCATGGCGGAGATCGACCACAGCCTCAGCCGCCTCGGCACCGACTACGTCGACCTCTACCAGATCCACCGCTTCGATCGGCACACGCCGGTCGAGGAGACCATGGAGGCGCTGCACGACCTGGTGAAGGCGGGCAAGGTCCGCTACATCGGGGCGAGTTCGATGTACGCCTGGCAGTTCTCGAAGATGCAGTACACGGCCGAGCGGCACGGCTGGACCAAGTTCGTCTCCATGCAGAACCACTACAACCTCCTCTACCGCGAGGAGGAGCGCGAGATGCTGCCCCTCTGCGCCGACCAGGGCGTCGGCGTACTGCCCTGGAGCCCCCTCGCCCGCGGCCGCCTCACCCGCGACTGGGGCACGGTCACCGAGCGCAGCGCCAACGACAACTTCGGCAGCCGCCTCTACCCCGACAGCGACCGCACGGTGGTCGAGGCCGTGACGCGCATCGCGAACGACCGCGGCGTCCCGCGCGCCCAGGTAGCCCTCGCGTGGCTGCTCCACCAGGACACCGTGGCGGCACCGATCGTCGGCGCGGCCAAGCCGCAGCACATCGAGGACGCGGCGGCGGCAGTCGAACTCCGGCTCAGCGACAAGGAGATCGAGGAGTTGGAGCAGCCGTACGCTCCGCACTCCATCGTCGGTCACTGAAGCGCGGCATGCGGCCTAATGGGGCCCGTGCGGTTCAGGAAACTCCGTACCGCACGGCCCCGCCCCCTCGCTCTCCGGCAAGCGCACCCGCTCCCCGCTCATCGTCAGCGTGCGGTAGTGCTGTCCGATGCGCTCGGCCGACCGGCCGACATAGTGTCCGATGAAGGACCGCCGGAACCGATCGGCGGTGCGATTCGGCTGCGACCCGTGCACCAAGCTGCCGTTGAAGAACAGGACGTCCCCCGGCTCCATGTCGACCGGTACGGGTGACAGGCCGGGCGGCGGCGGCACGTACTCCCGTGCGAAGGACAGCTCCTCGTCCGCCTCCTCGGGACAGAAGATGTCCATCCGGTGCGTGCCCGGCACGATCTCCAGCCCGCCGTTGTCCCGGTCGATCACATCGCAGGCGATCCACGCGGCCACGCAGGTGCCCGGCTCGACCCGCAGATAGAAGTTGTCCTGGTGCAGCGCCTGACCCCGGGCGCCAGGCGGCTTGAAGTAGAACATGCTCTGCGCGGCCAGCACCTCCTCGCCCAGCAGCACTTCCAGCACCTCACGCAGCCGGGCATCCAGCAGCACGTTCCGTGCCAGGTCGCTGATCACATGCGGGTGCATCACCCTCGGGTGGGTGAGCAGCGGGTCGGTGGACGAGCGCGGCTCGAAATGCCCCGGCACCGGCCCGGCCGCGTGCAGCGCCGTGAACTCCGCGCACAACCGGTCGATCTCGTCGTAGCGGAACAGCTTCCGTACGACCGTGAAGCCGTCCTCCCGGAAGCGATTCAGGCCTGCCTCGGTCAGGATGGGAGCGCCGGCGGCGCCGATGTCCGTGGCTGTCATGCGTCCACTCCTCGGTCGGGTGTCCTCGGTACAACACGCTAGGCCGCAGGGTGCTTCAGGAGGATGCCCATGAGCGCTGACGGATTGCCCGGGACTGCTGCGCCCGGCGTCCCCGCCCCACCGCCGGGCCTGGTGGTGGTCGGCCGGTTCGACCAGCCCGAGGGCTACGCCGTCCAGCGTCCGCGCGGCGCCGACAGCTGGCTGTTCACCTGGACGACCGGCGGACGGGGACAGCTGCGCCAGGGGAGCGCGCGGGCACGGGCGGCAGCCGGGGACCTCGTCGTGCTCGCGCCGGGTGTCCGGCACGGCTATGGGGTCGAACCGGGCGCCGGGCACTGGGAGTTCTGGTGGGTGCACTGCCAGGCGCGTCCGTCGTGGCCGTCCTGGCTGCGGCCGTACGACACCGGGGACGGGATGTACGTCGTCACGCCCACGCCGGTCGGGCTGCACGGCCGCCTCGATGCCGCGTTCCGCCGGATGCTCGCCGACGCCCGCTGGACGGGCACCGGGACACCGCCGGCGACCGGGCCGGAGGACGACCGGGTGGCCGTGGCGCACGGCACCGCGGCCCGGGAGCTCGCCCTGTGTTCCCTGGAGGAGATCGTGCTGCTCACGGCGGTCACCGCACGGACGTCGTCGCCCCGGCCCGGCGTGGATCCGAGGGTGCGGCGGGCGCAGGCGCTGATCGACGCCGACCCGGGGGCCCCGCACACCGTCCGCTCGCTCGCCGAGCAGGTCGCGCTGTCGCCCTCCCGCTTCGCGCACCTGTTCACGCGGACGCTCGGGCAGTCGCCGATGCGGGCGCTGCGCGAGGCACGGCTGCGGCATGCGGCGCGGCTGCTGGAGAGCACCGATCTGACCGTGGAGCGGGTGGCCGCGGCTTCGGGCTTCGCGAGCCCGTTCCATTTCAATCGGGTGTTCCGGGAGCGGTACGGGGTGCCGCCCGGAGCGTACCGGGGCGGGCCTGTGACCAGGTGAATGAAGGCTGCTATTTCCATGTCGACACGGCGTCAGTCGGAAATGGGTCCCAATAGCAGACTGGATTGACGTTTCGTCAAGTCTCCATCAAGAGAAGGTAATCCACAAAACCCCGAGATCCCTTGTTCCGCTTCGCTGAGCTGTGTAAAGGTGTGCTCTGTCGGCGTGCAGTCAGAACATGCAGCCCACATACCCATTGGTATGGACTTTACGCCGGAAGCCCTTGAGAGGAAATGCAGCTGTGAAAGACGCAGGCCTGCCGAATTCCCCCACGTCCGCGCCCTTGTTCGAGGTGACGGACGAACAACTCAGCACCGAGCTGAGGAAATGGACGGGAACGGCGCCCGCGCTGCACCCCGTCGGTGAACTCCTCGACCGGCACTGGGAAGCGGCCTTCGCCTACGCGCGGTTGTGCACCGACGGCCCGCGGGCCGCGGGCATGCTCACCACGGCGGCCTTCACGAGGCTCTTCGGCGAGTCCCTGCGGCAGACCGGGCCGACGGCCGCCTGGCGGCCCCATCTGCTCGTCACGGTGCGCCGGATAGCCGCCGAGTGGGACGGCGACCGCAGACGCGAACAGCTCCACCCCGAGCTGAGATCCGAGGCCGGGGGCGGCGACCGTGTCGCGGCACGCCTGCTGCCGCCGGCGGACCGGCGCCTGATCTCCGGGGCCTTCCAGCGGCTGCCCCAGTCGGCCCGCTGCCTCCTCTGGCACATCGAGGTCGAGGGCGAACCGCTGCGGACACCGGCCGCACTGCTCGGCCTCGACGAAGAGGACGCGGGCGTCGAACTGCAGCGCGCCCGGGAGCGGTTGCGCGAGGAGTGCCTCCAGGTGCACCGCGAACTCGCCCCCGAGCAGGAGTGCCGGCGCTTCCAGCGGATGCTCGACGTCACCTACCGGCGCGGCGGAGTCGACGTCGACCCCGATCTGCGCGCGCACCTGGACGGCTGCAAGCACTGCCGCTACACCGCCGGCCAGCTCGACCACTTCAACGACGGGCTCGGCACGGCACTCGCCGAAGCGGTCCTCGGCTGGGGCGCGCGGGCCTACCGCGAGTACTGGGCGGTGGCACCCGAGGCAGTCGAGGAGGTGTCTCTCGGGGAGGAGCCCCTGGCACAACTGGCACAACCGCCCTTCGCCGGCGAGGAGTTCGCTCCCGCAGCGCCTTCCCCGCGCTCGCCCTCCCCCCGCTCGGCCCACAAGGCCGCCCGCCGCGCCGCGCGTCGTCGGAACGTCACCATGGCTGTCGCGATCGTGGGCGGCCTGATCGTCCTCCCCCTCGTCCTGTGGTCCGCGTTCGGCTCCGGCGACGAGACCACCCCGTCCGACGGCGGCCACTCCTCCGACGCACCCGTCCCGGGTGCATCGCCCGGCAACCCCTCCTGGGTCGGGTCGGGCGAGGAGGCGGACGGCGCCCTGAGCGGCCGGCTGCACAACGTGGACTCCGGTCTCTGCATCGGCATCGAGGGCAAGAAGGCCGTCGACGGCGCGGAGGCCGAGGTCACCAAGTGCTCCGCCGCGGCCGGTCAGCAGTGGTCGTACGAGCCCGACGGGCTGCTGCGCAACGTCGCCGACCCCGACCTCTGCCTCGACTCCCACCTCGGCTACGAGGTCCTGCTCGCCCCCTGCACCGGGACGTCCCAGCCGGACACGAAGAACGTCCGCTACGACTTCACCCTCCAGGGCAGCCTGGTCCCCCGCTGGAACCAGGACCTCGCCCTGACCTCCGCCGAAGACGGGGCCGGTGCGCTGGTGCTCAAGAACCGCGACGACAGCACGGCCCAGCGCTGGGTGATCGACACCGCCAAGACCGACCTCCAGATGGAGGTCGTCAACTGGGAAGCCGCCGCAAGCACCCCGAAGCCGCCCGCCGCCCCGACGCCTTCGACGACGCCCACACCCACCGCCACGCCCGAGCCGACGCCCACCGCGACCCCGTCGACCACACAGCCGACGCCGACCTCGTATCCCTCCTGCTACGGGTACTACTGCTCCTGGAACGGCCCGTACGGCTGGTACGGATACGGAGGCGGGTACGGCTATGGGTACGGCGGTAACGGGTACGACGGTTGGCGTCGCTGAGCCGCACGGCGGAGGGTCAGGCGCCGGTGCCGGGGCTGAAGACCGTCAGGAACACCGAGGACTCGTTGCCGCCCACCGGAACCTCACCGGCCGTCCATGCCACCTTGAGCGGGTCCCGCTCGTCGGGCGGCGTCACAAGCAGGGAGTCCGGTGTGGCCGTACGGGCCCCGCTGATCTCGGGGTTGGAGTACGACAGCCCGGCCCAGGCGCTGCTGCCGGGCGTCAGCGTGACCGTGGCGGGAGAGCCGTCGGAGCGCTTCGGGTCCGGGCCCAGCTGCTTGCCGGAGGCGTCGACGAAGGCGGCGCCCGGATAGCCGCGCACCGTGCAGGGGCTGGACGAGGTGTTGGTCAGCACGATCGGGTAGTTCCGCTGCCCGGCCCCAGGGTTGACGCGGCCGAGGGACGCCCGCAGCTCGGAGGTGTGGCAGCGGGTGCTGGTGGCGGGCCGGGTCTGCTCGGCGGGGGCGGACGAGGAGGGCGTCCCGGGTGTTTCCGGCGTGGCGGTCGGCTGGGTGGTCGAGGGGGAGGCCGAAGCGGGGGTGCTGGTGCCGGTCGCGGGAGCTGCCGTGCCGGGCAGCGTTTCCGGAGTGCTCGCGGTGTTGCTGCTGTCGCTGCCGTTGCCGCAGCCGGCCAGCAGCCCCAGCACGGCGACGGCGCTCGCCAGCAGGGTCGTCCGGCGTACGGACCGGTGGGTGTTCGCCATGGTTCTCAACGCTCCTGAGATGTCCCGCACCCGTCGTGACGCGTGCGTACGGCGCCTTGTGCCCCGTCACTCGTGTCCGATGCGCGCGGAACGGGAAAAGTTCGCGCCTTTCTCGTGCCTTTCATCCATTCGCCCGCACCGAGTCCAGGATGCGCCCTGACTGGGGCGGATCGCCGTTCTGCCGGATCTGCACATACACCTGAGGCTGCGCGTCGCCGTCGGCCGGAGTGAGCCCCGCCTCCGTGATCGACCCTCCGCCGCCCGCACAGTCGGTCCAGGTGCGGACCCGGCCGTGCCACCGCTCTCCGGTGTAGGTGCGGCCCCCTTCGTAATGGCAGCCGGCGTGGGCGAGGGCGTTCACCCGCCCGGTGACATCGCCGTGTTCGCTCAGGCCGACGAACACGCCGTTCACGTCCGAGGTCAGGTCCTGCCATTTCGCCAGGTCGTCCGCGACGGCGAACCCCGGCTCGCGTCCCGATTGCAGGCCGATCGACGCGGGATCCCACCCCGAGTCGCGTACCTGCCGGCCCCATGCGCCGGGCACTTCGGCCGTCACCCGGCCGCTGGAGTCCTCGACTCGGATGCCGGGGACGGGGGAGTCACGGGCCACCAGCGCCAGGGTCACACCGACGGCCGTGAGCAGCAGCAGCGCGGAGGCGGCCAGCGCGATGGCCCTACGAGGCCGCCGGGGGCGAGGCGCGCGGGACGCCAGCCGCTCGATCTCCTCGGCGAAGGCCTGGGCCGTGGGCCAGCGGCGCCCGCGGTCCGGTTCCAGTGCGCGCAGCAGGGCCCGCTGCACGCCGGGGTCGAGGCCGGGGCGCAGCCGTCCCGGCGGTACGACGTGTCCGGGCTCGCCGGGCACGGCGCCGGTGACGAGGTGGTAGCCGACCGCACCCAGGCTGTAGACGTCGGCCCGCTCGTCGATGCCCGCGCCGGGCCCGGCCTGCTCGGGCGGCCGGTATCCGGCCGAACCCGCCGCGAGGGTGAGACCGGACGCCTCCGCCAGGCTCTTGGCCAGCCCGAGGTCGGTGAGCAGCACCCGGGCGGCGCCGCCGGGGGAGGTGCGCAACAGCACGTTGGACGGCTTGATGTCCCGGTGCACGATCCCCGCCTCGTGCAGCGCCGCCGCGCCCCGGGCGGCCGATGCCGTCAGCCGCAGCGCCTCCGGCACGGGGAGCGGCCCGTTGGCGAGCAGGTCGGCGAGGGTACCGCCGTCGGCGTACTCCATCACGAAGTACGGCCTGCCGTCGGGGAGTTCGCCGATGTCGTAGACCTGGACGACCCGGTCGGAGCCGGCCCGGCGCAGCATCCGTGCCTCGGACAGGAAGCGCTCGCGGACGTCCAGCCGGTGCGCCCAGTTGTCGGCGAGCACCTTGACGGCCACGAGGGCGTCGAGCTCGTCGTCGTGGGCGAGCCAGACGGTGCCGAACGCCCCGGTGCCCAGGCGGCGTTCGGGGCGGTAGCGCCCGATCCGCTCGACGGAGTGCATACGACTATCATGCCTGGCCTCAGATCCACACCGAGGACTCGCGCCGAGGATCTGTTGACGCAAGACCGAGGGGAGCCCCCGTGTCCGACGCCGCGCCCACCGAGGACCTGGCCCGGCGCGCGGCCGCGGGCGACGGCGCCGCCTTGGACGGGCTGCTGCACGCGATCCGGCCCGAAGTCGTCCGGCGCTGCGGGCGGTTCCTGCCCAATCGGGAGGACGCCGAGGAGGCCGCGCAGGACGTATTGCTCCAGGTCGCGCGGAAGATCACCGGGTTCGAGGGCCGCAGCCGCTTCAGCACCTGGCTCTACACCGTCGTCGCCAACTGCGCTCGCCAGAAATACCGCGAGCTCAAGCGAAGGGCCGCCGAACAGCCCGCCCCGATCGACGCGGGGCAGTACGCCGACCCGCGGACGACGAGTGTCATCGCCGGCTCCCGCGTCGACCTGCTGGAAGCGCTGGACCGGCTGGAGCGCGAACACCCGCATCTGGTCGCGCCGTTGGTGTACCGCGACATCTGCCAGCTGGACTACGCCGAGGCCGCCGAACGCGCCGGCGTCCCCCTGGGCACACTGAAGTCCCGTCTGCACGAGGCACGCAAGCAGGTCCGACCCTGGCTGTCGGACACGCCCTGAGGGGCAGCGCCCCAAAGGGGCGCGGGGAACTGCGCGACCAGCCACGACGGCGCCGCAGCCGACCAGCGACCCATCGCGGCACCCCCAGCGGAGCGCTTACGCGTCGAGCAGCCCGATCTCCGCCCAGATCGTCTTGCCGTCCGCCGTGTGCCGGCTGCCCCAGCGCTGGGTGAGCTGGGCGACCAGCAGCAGACCCCGCCCGCCCTCGTCCCAGGTCTTGGCGCGCCGCAGATGCGGAGCCGTATGGCTGGTGTCGGACACCTCGCAGATCAGCGTGGCCGTGTCATGGATGAGCCGCAGCCTGATGGGGTGGGTGCCGTACCGGATGGCGTTGGTGACCAGCTCGCTCACCACCAGCTCCGCAGTGAACGAGGCGTCCGGCAGCCCCCAGAGGTCGAGCTGCCCGACGACCTGCTTGCGGATCGGGGCGACCAGCGCCGGGTCGGCCGGGATGTCCCAGGTCGCGACGCGGGAGGCGGGCAGTCCCTGGGTGCGGGCGAGCAGCAGGGCCACGTCGTCGGAGGCACCGCCCGTGGGGAGCAGCGTGTGCAGGATGCGGTCGCAGGTCTCGTCCAGGGAGTTGGAGGGGGCGGCGAGGGCATCGCAGAGCAGCGCGTGCCCGGCGTCGACGTCACGTTCGCGGGACTGGATCAGCCCGTCGGTGTAGAGCGTGAGCACCGTGCCCTCGGGGAGTTCGATCTCGGCCGGCTCGAACGGCAGCCCGCCCAGGCCCAGCGGCGGCCCCGCCGGCAGGTCGACCTGCCGGGGGCGGCCACCGGGTGGCTGCATCACGGGCGGCGGATGCCCGGCGCGGGCCAGTGTGCAGCGCCGGGACACCGGGTCGTAGACGGCGTACAGGCAGGTGGCGCCGACCGCGGCGGTGCTGCTGTCGCCGCCCGCCTCCGCGGACAGCCGTACGACCATGTCGTCGAGGTGGGTGAGCAGCTCGTCCGGGGCCAGGTCGATGTCGGCGAGCGTGCGCACGGCGGTGCGCAGCCGGCCCATGGTGGCCGAGGCCTGGATGCCGCGGCCGACGACGTCCCCGACGACCATCGCGACGCGCATCCCCGACAGCGGGATCACGTCGAACCAGTCGCCGCCCACCCCGGCCCGCGCCGCCGGAAGGTAGCGCGAGGCCGCGTCCAGTGCGGCCGTACGCGGCAGTGACTGGGGGAGCAGGCTGCGCTGCAGGGCGATGGCCGTCTCGCGCTCGCGTGAGTAGCGGCGGGCGTTGTCGATGCAGACCGCGGCGCGCGCCGTGATCTCCTCGGCCAGCAACTCGTCGTCCGGCGTGAAGGGGTCCGGGCGGCGGAAGCGGGTGAGGACGGCGACGCCGAGAGTCGCGCCGCGGGCCCGGATCGGCACGGCCATCGTGGAGTGGATGCCGTACTCCCTGACTCGCTCCATACGCGCCTTGTCCCAGCTCAGCCACTGGGTGAGGTCACCGGAGGGCACCGCCGCGACGATCGTCCGGCCGGCCAGCAAGGAGTCGGCCTGGGGCGAGGTGGCCGGGTACACGTCCAGCTGGCCCGGCTTGAGGACGGCCTCGGGGCTGCCGGGATTGACCGACTGATGGGCCGCCCGACGCAGGGTGACCGGCGGGGTGACCGGCCCCGTGGCAGGCTCGCCCGTGGGCTCGGGCGGGTCCAGGAGGTCGACGCTGACGAAGTCGGCGAGCGCGGGCACGCACACGTCGGCGAGCTCCTGTGCCGTGCGAGTGATGTCCAGGGTGGTGCCGATGCGGACGCTCGCCTCGTTGACCAGCTGGAGCCGCTCGCGCGACTTGTACTGCTCGGTGAAGTCGTGCACGGCGACACACACCCCGCGCGGCCGTCCCGCGGCGTCGGTGATCGGTGCCATCCGGGCCAGCCAGGCGTTGACCCGGCCGTGCACGCCGATCGGCACATAGGCCCGTACGTCGTCTCCCCGTCCGGTGGTGAGGACCCGGTGCAGCTGCTGCTCGATCCTCTCGCCGTCCAGCCGGCCGCTGAGCTCGGGTACGCGCAGTCCGCGGATCCGCTCCTCGGGCAGTCCGATCACCTCGGCCATGGCGTCGTTGATGCGGTGCAGCCGGAGCCGCTCGTCGTAGATCGCCACGGCGCAGGGGGACTGGATGAGGCCCGCCTGCTCCAGCGGATCGTCGGGGTGCTGCGGCCGGTCGCCCTCCAGCGGGGTGACCGCCAGCCAGTCGCCGGTGCCGCCGCTCTTGGGCTGCCGGTGGTGGACGAGCAGCCAGACGGTCACCGTATGGCCGTCCCGGTGGCGCAAAGTGACCGTTCCGTTCCAGCGGGGCGGGCGGACGGTGGGCGGCGGGCCCTGGATCAAGGCGGCGGAGGGGCGCCCCACGACCTCCTCGGCCGTCCAGCCCAGCAGCCGCCGGGCCCCTTCGCTCCACTCGGTCACCGTGCCGTCGCCGTCGAGGACAGCCCGGGCCGTGGCGGCCTCGTCGAACGGATACACCGGGCTCATCGTCGTCGCTCCATCGCGCGTACGCACAGTGAACAGATGGGTCACTTCAGTTCCAGCCTAGTGCGTCGCGCTCCCGCGCGAACGGGAACCGTGAGCCGTCCCGGCGCCCCCGGTCAAGAGAGAGATCCGGCCGATGTGACCCCTGGGACAGAAGCACCTCACGCGCCCCTTGACGGCCTCATGTGGCCCACCGTCAGAATCTGTTTGTTCACGATCAGTTGTGAGTACTTCTGGGCCCTGATGAGGGAGAGCCGCCATGACGGTCACTCGCAGATCGGTTTTGATCGCCTCTACGACCGCACCCGCGGCCGGGGTGCTTCTGGCCACCCCGGTGGCACGGGCCGCCGAGGCGGTCGCGGGCGCATCCGGCCGCCGTACCGTCGCCCTGCGCGACGGCTGGCGCTTCGCGCTGGTCAACCCGGGCGGCATCACCGACCCGACCGGCGCCTACGCCGACGCCGCCGCACCCGCATACGACGACTCGGACTGGCGTGAGGTCGCGGTCCCCCATGACTGGAGCATCGAGCAGTCCCCGACCACCGAGCACGGCACGACCAGCGGCACCGGCTTCCTCCCCGGCGGCCTCGGCTGGTACCGCCTCGCCTTCACCCTGCCGCCCGCCTTCGCCGGCCGCCGGATCTCGGTGGAGTTCGACGGCGTCTACATGGACGCGTACGTCTACTGCAACGGCAGGGAAGTCGGCCGTCACCCCTACGGCTACACCGGCTTCGCCTTCGACCTCACCGACCTCCTGCACACCGACGGCACCACCGAGAACGTCCTCGCGGTCAAGGTGCAGAACCAACTCCCCAGCAGCCGCTGGTACTCGGGCAGCGGCATCTACCGCGAGGCCCGGCTGGTGGTCACCGAGCCGGTGCACGTGGAGCGCTGGGGCACCTACGTCACCACACCGGAGATCACCGAGGAGCGGGCCGTCGTACGGGTGCGCACGTCCGTGCTCAACGAGTCGGGCGACGTTCAGGAGGTCGAGGTGAGATCGCGGGCCGTCGACGCCGACGGCCGTACGGTCGCCCGGACGTCCACCACCGTCTCCGTCGACGACCGGACGACGCAGACCCACGAACTCACCGTCGAGAGACCCAGGTTGTGGGGCTTCACGGACCCGCACCGCTACACCCTCCACACCGAACTCCGTATCGACGGCAAGACGATCGACACCTACCGCACCCCCTTCGGTATCCGCACCTTCCGCATCGACCCGGACGAGGGCTTCCAGCTCAACGGAGTCCCCGCCAAGCTCAAGGGCGTCGACCTGCACCACGACCTGGGCGCGCTCGGCGCGGCGGTCAGCAAGGACGCGGTGCGCAGACAGATGGTGATCATGAAGTCGATGGGCGTCAACGCCCTGCGCACCTCGCACAACCCGCCCGCGCCGGAGGTCATCCAGGTCTGCGAGGAACTGGGCGTGGTGATGCTGGTGGAGAACTTCGACTGCTGGCGCACCGGCAAGAACCGCTACGACTACGGCCGGTTCTTCGACGAGTGGTGCGAGAAGGACACCACCGAAATGGTCCTGGCCGCCCGCAACTCGCCCGCCGTCATCATGTGGTCCATCGGCAACGAGGTCCCCGACTCCACCACCACCGCCGGACTCGCCATGGCGGACCGCATCATCGCCGCCATCAAGGCCGCCGACGACACCCGCCCCCTCGTCATCGGCTCCGACAAATACCGCCGCCTCCCGGCCAAGGGCTCGGCCGCCGACCTGATGCTGGCCAAGCTCGACGGGCTCGGCCTGAACTACAACACCGCCAAGTCCGTCGACCAACTCCACGCCGCCTACCCCCACTTGTTCCTCTTCGAGTCGGAGTCCTCCTCCGAGACCTCCACCCGCGGCACCTACCAGGAGCCCGAGCGCCTCAACACCGGCGAGAACTACACCCCCGGCAAGCGGGCGACCTCCTCCTACGACAACAACCTCGCCTCCTGGACCATGAGCGGCGAGTACGGCCACAAGAAGGACCGCGACCGGAAGTGGTTCACGGGCCAGTTCCTGTGGTCGGGCATCGACTACATCGGGGAGCCCACGCCGTACGACGTCTTCCCGGTGAAGGCGTCCTTCTTCGGCGCGGTCGACACGGCGGGCTTCCCGAAGGACATGTACTACCTGTTCCAGAGTCAGTGGATCAGCAGGCCGATGGTGCATCTGCTGCCCATGACCTGGAACCACGCACCGGGGGATGTCGTAGAGGTGTGGGCGTACGCCAACGTCGACACCGTCGAGCTGTTCCTCAACGGCACGTCCCAGGGCGTACGGCGCTTCGACACGAAGAAGGCCGTCGACGGCCGCGCCTACCTGGAGACCACGGAGGCCACCGGCGACGACAAGACCTTCACCGACGGCCCCTACCCCGGCAGTTACACCAGCCCGAACGGCAGCGCGGGCAAGCTCCATCTGACCTGGAAAGTGCCGTATGCGCCCGGCGAGTTGAAGGCGGTGGCGCGCAGCGACGGCAAGGTGGTCGCCACGGACGTGCTGCGCACGGCCGGAAAGCCGTATGCCGTACGACTCACGCCTGACCGCAAGTCCCTTGCCGCCGACGGCCGTTCGCTGGTCTTCCTCACCGCCGAGGTCGTCGACGCCCGCGGCGTGGTCGTGCCCGACGCCGAGCACCTGATCACCTTCGACGTGACCGGCGGCTCCCTCGCCGGGCTCGACAACGGCCGGCAGGAGAGTGCCGAGCGCTATCAGGCCCGTACCCGGACGGCCTTCCACGGCAAGGCGCTCGCGATGGTCCGGTCCGGTACGAAGGCGAGCACGCTGAAGGTGACGGCACGGGCGGAAGGTCTGCGCGCGGGCACGGCGTCAGTGCGCACCACTCCTGCCCCGTCGGCGGCGACCACCCCCGCGGCGACGTTCAAGCCCGACCATCCGGCGCCCCCGAACCACCCCTACGCGGACGCCAGTTACTCGGGCCGCCCCGACACACTGCCCGCCGCGATGCTCGACGGCGACCCGTCCACCGGCTGGTCCAACGCCTTCTTCAAGGCCGCCACGCCCCTGCTGCCCGCCTTCGACGGGGCCCGGGAGGAGGACTGGGTCTCCGTCGACTGGGGGCGGTTGCGGACCCTGGACCGGGTGGAGGTCTCGTTCACCGTGGACTCGACGCACTCGCTGCCCGCGTCGGTCGAGGTCGCGGTGTGGGACGGCCGCCGGTATGAGCCGGTCGACGGGGCGGCCGTCGACTGGGCCGGCGCCTCGGACGAACCGACCGTGATCACTTTTGACGCCGTACGGGGCTCCCGGCTGCGGCTCACCATGACGAGTGGTCATCCGGGCGAGGCCCGGGGGGCGGTACGCATCAGCAGGCTGGAGGCTCCGGCCGGCTGATCGGCCCGCGTGGTCCGGACGGGACGGTGTCCAACCAGTCCCGTCCGGACCGTTGACGTGCCGTCAACTCTCCCACAAGCATGGTTCGCGCCCGCATCTGGGAGCGCTCCCACGCCGGTAGCGTCACCCGTACCTCTCCCGAGGAGCCCAGACGTGAAACGACGCAGAACCGCCCTGTTGTCCCTGACGGCCCTGCTGGCGGCGGCGCTCACCGCGCTGCCCGCCGCAGCCGACGAGGTCGAGCAACTCAAGAACGGCACCTTCGACACCACCACCGATCCCTGGTGGACGACGACCAACGTCACCGCCGGTCTGTCCGGCGGACAGCTCTGCGCGGACGTGCCGGGAGGCACCGCCAACCGCTGGGACGCGGCCGTCGGCCAGAACGACATCACCCTGGTGAAGGGGGAGTCGTACCGGATCTCCTTCACCGCGAACGGCGCGCCCGAGGGCCATGTGGTGCGTGCGATCGTGGGGCTGTCGGTGGCTCCGTACGACACCTGGTTCGAGGTGAGCCCGCAGCTGAGCGTCTCCGGCGACTCGTATGCCTACACGTTCACTTCGCCCGTCGACACCACCCAGGGCCAGGTCGGCTTCCAGCTCGGCGGCCAGCCGGACGACTGGCGGTTCTGCATGGACGACGTGTCGCTGCTGGGCGGGGTGGAGCCGGAGCCGTACGAGCCGGACACCGGGCCGCGCGTGCGGGTCAACCAGGTCGCCTATCTGCCCGCAGGGCCCAAGAACGCCACGCTGGTCACCGACGCCACCGGCAAGCTGCCCTGGCAGCTCAAGAACGCCGCCGGGACGACGGTCGCCCACGGCTGGACCGTGCCGCGCGGCACCGACGTGTCGTCCGCGCAGAACGTCCACTCGATCGACTTCGGCGGCTACCGAGCGCGCGGTCAGGGCTTCACGCTGGTCGCCGACGGGGAGACGAGCCGCCCGTTCGACATCGACGCGCGCGCCTATGAGCAGCTGCGCGTGGACGCGGTGAAGTACTACTACACGCAGCGCAGCGGCATCGCGATCCGCGACGACCTGCGGCCCGGCTACGGACGCCCCGCCGGCCATGTGAACGTCGCGCCCAACCAGGGCGACGCGAACGTCCCCTGCCAGCCCGGCGTCTGCGACTACACGCTCGACGTGACCGGCGGCTGGTACGACGCCGGCGACCACGGCAAGTACGTCGTCAACGGCGGCATCTCCACCTGGGAGGTGCTCAGCACCTACGAACGCTCCCTGCTGGCCCGCACCGGTCACCCGGCGAAGCTCGGCGACGGCTCGCTCGCCATACCGGAGAGCGGCAACAAGGTGCCGGACATCCTCGACGAGGCCCGCTGGGAGGTGGAGTTCCTGCTGAAGATGCAGGTGCCGGACGGGCAGCCGCTCGCGGGCATGGCCCACCACAAGATGCACGACGAGCAGTGGACCGGCCTGCCCCTGCTGCCCAGCGACGATCCGCAGAAGCGCGAACTGCACCCGCCGACGACCGAGGCGACCCTGAACCTGGCGGCGACGGCCGCGCAGGCGGCACGGCTGTACCGGCCGTACGACCGCCAGTTCGCGACCGAGGCACTGGCGGCCGCCCGGAAGGCCTGGTCCGCGGCGCTCGCGCACCCGGCGGTCCACCCCGATCCGAACGACGGCACCGGAGGCGGCGCCTACCCCGACACGGACGCGACCGACGAGTTCTACTGGGCCGCCGCCGAGCTGTATCTCACCACCGGCCAGAAGGAGTTCGAGAAGCACATCCTGAACTCGCCGGTCCACACGGCCGACATCTACGGCCCCCTCGGCTACGACTGGGCCAGGACGGCCGCCGCCGGACGACTGGACCTGGCGACCGTCCCGAGCAAGCTGCCCGGCCGGGACAAGGTGCGCCAGTCGGTGATCAAGGGCGCCGACACCTACCTGGCCACCCTGAAGTCACACCCGTACGGCATGCCGTACGCCCCCGAAGGCAACCTCTACGACTGGGGCTCCAACCACCAGATCCTGCACAACGCGGTCGTCATCGCCACCGCCTACGACCTCACCGGCGCCTCGAAGTACCGCGACGGCGCGCTGCAGAGCATGGACTACATCCTCGGCCGCAACGCGCTGAACATCTCCTACGTCACCGGCTACGGCGAGGTCGACGCCCGCAACCAGCACAGCCGTTGGTACGCCCACCAGCTCGACCCGAAGCTGCCGAACCCGCCGAAGGGCACGCTCGCCGGAGGCCCCAACTCGAGCATCCAGGACCCCTACGCACAGAGCAAACTCCAGGGCTGCGTCGGCCAGTTCTGCTACGTCGACGACATCCAGTCCTGGTCGACGAACGAGCACACCATCAACTGGAACTCCGCCCTGACCCGGATGGCGTCTTTCGTGGCGGATCAGGGCTGAGGCTCGCCCGCTCCACCTCCACCGGTTCCCCTGGCCGCTCATGGGCGGTCAGGGTGTGGAGCCGGGCCTGATCGAGCGGCTGGTGCACCTCGACGTACTCGCCGTGCGGCAGCCGCTTGATCACACCGGTCTCCCGGCCGTGCGCCACCAGCTCCTTGTCGCGGAGCTGGAGGCCCAAGCAGATGCGCCGGGTGACGACGAAGACGACCACCGGGACCACGAACACGGCGATCCGCACCGCCCACGTGACCGTGTTGATCGACAGATGGAGCCGGGTGGCCACGATGTCATTGCCGCCGCCCGCCAGCAGGATCAGATAGAGGCTGATCCAGGCCGCGCCGATGCCCGTACGCACAGGGCGGTTGCGCGGGCGGTCCAGGAGGTGGTGTTCCCGCTTGTCGCCGGTGATCCGGGCCTCCAGGAACGGATACACGCCGATGAAGAGCAGCAGGAGCGGGAAGACGACGACCGGGATCAGCACACCCATGACCAGCGTGTGACCCCACAGATTGATCTCCCAGCCCGGCATCACCCGGACCAGACCCTCCGCGAACCCCAGGTACCAGTCCGGCTGGGCGCCCGTGGAGACCTGATCGGCGCGGAAGGGGCCGTACTGCCAGACCGGGTTGATCGTCGCGATCGCCGCGATCAGCGTGAGGACACCGAAGACCAGGAAGAAGAAGCCGCCCGCCTTCGCCATGTACACCGGCATGAAGGGCGAGCCGACGACATTGCGCTCGGTGCGGCCGGGGCCCGCGAACTGCGTGTGCTTGTGGTAGAAGACCAGCAGGATGTGCGCCACCACCAGCGCGGCCATGATGCCCGGGACCACCAGGATGTGCAGCGAGTAGAAGCGGGCCACGATGTCGTCGCCCGGGAACTCGCCGCCGAACAGGAACATCGTCAGATACGTCCCCACGATCGGCACCGACAGCAGCGCGCCCTCGACGAACCGCATCCCCGTCCCCGACAGCAGGTCGTCCGGCAGCGAGTAGCCCATCAGGCCCTCGAACAGGCCGAGGAACAGCAGGGACCAGCCGAACAGCCAGTTGATCTCACGCGGCTTGCGGAACGAACCCGTGAAGAAGTGCCGCATCATGTGCGTCAGCATCGCGGCCACGAAGATCAGCGCCGCCCAGTGGTGCAACTGCCGCATCAGCAGCCCGCCGCGCACATCGAAGCTGATCTCCAATGTGGAGGCGTACGCCTCGGACATCCGGACGCCGTTCAGCGGGACGTAACTGCCGTGGTACACCACCTCGTTCATCGACGGATGGAAGAAGAAGGTGAGCCACACGCCGGTGAGGATCAGCACGATGAAGCTGTACAGGCAGACTTCGCCGAGCAGGAACGACCAGTGGTCGGGAAAGACCTTCCGCAGGTACTTCTTGCCGAGCGTGTGGGTGCCGAGGCGGCCGTCGAACCAGTCGGCGAGCCGCTCGCCCTTCCCGGGCCGCACGGTGGTGGTCACTCCTCCTCCTTGTGGACGTGCGTGAGCTTGTCGGGATTGGCGACGATGTAGACGCCGGACACCCGGTCGCCCTCGGGCGTGAGGTCCATGACCATCACCGCGTAGGGCTCGTCGCCCTGGAACAGCACCATCGCCTCGTCGCCGTTGACCCGGCGGTAGCGCAGTTCGAGGCCCTGCGCGGCACCCCGGGCGCTGAGCGAGCCGATGAGGCGGACCGCCTTCTCCCGGCCGTGCACCGGGCGCAGTGCCGCGCCCCTGCGCTTGCCGCCACCGTCCGACCACACCGTCACGTCCGGTGCGAGGATCTCCATCAGCGCGGCGATGTCCCCGCCGAGGGCCGCCTGCACGAACCGCTCGGTCGCCTCCCGGCGCACCCGCGGATGCGCCTGATACAGCGGCCGCCGCGCGTGCACATGCGCCCGCGCCCGATGCGCCAGCTGCCGTACGGCCGCCGGGGTGCGGTCGATCAGCTCCGCTATCTCGGTGTGGGCGTACCCGAACACCTCGTTGAGCACGAACACCGCGCGTTCCAGCGGCGTGAGCGACTCCAGCACGACCAGCATCGCCAGCGACACGGACTCGGTGCGCAGCGCGGGATCGTCGGCGCCGTCGTCGGCGACCAGCGGCTCCGGCAGCCAGGGACCGACGTAGGTCTCACGGGAGCGGTTGATCGCGGCGCGCCGTCCCAGCGCGTGGTTGACGGCGATACGGACCAGATAGGCCCGGGGGTTGTCGATTCCGTCGAGATCGCGGCCCCGGCCCCGAGCCGTCCAGGACAGCCAGGTCTCCTGGAGCACGTCCTCGGTGTCGGCGACACTGCCCAGGATGTTGTAGACGAGGCCGAACAACAGCTCACGGTGGTCGACGAAGACTCCGGTCGCCACGCTGAGTCGCTCGTCGGTGTCGGGCACAGGGAACTCGGACATGAACAGGCCTCCGCAGTGGTGCGCTCACTACTGCGAGGGCCGCAGGGGGCCGGACTGTGACATCGACGGCCGAATTGTGACCTACGTCTCACCACTCGCCCGTGCCGGGCTCAGGACGCGTCGTGAAAGACGAGCCCCAGCGAGTGCCGGCGGCCGGAACGCACCGGGCTCACCCCGTGCCGCATCGCCCCGGCCGACCAGCCGCGTCGGGTGCGCACGGGCCGGTCCCGGGTCGTGAAGACCAGACCGTGGCCCTGCTCGAGCGCGGTGGCGGTGCCCCGCGACTGGGCCCTGGGCCGCTGCTCCACCATCAGGAACTCGCCGCCGGTGTAGTCGGTGCCGTACGCGTCGAGTCCGACGACCACCTGGAGCGGGAAGAGCATCTCGCCGAACACATCACGGTGCAGCGCGTTCCAGTCGCCCTCCCCGTAGCGCAGCAGGATCTGCGCCGACCGGTCCTGTCCGGCCGAGTGGCAGCGCTCCAGCCACTCGTCGAGCGAGTCCGGCCACGGCGCCGGGCGGTCCAGCCGGGCCGCCCAGTCACGGGCGATCGGCAGCAGACGCGGATAGAGCGCGGCGCGCAGGGTGGCCACCGGGGCGGGCAGGTCATGGGTGAAGTAGCGGTACTCGCCCGAGCCGAAGCGGTGCCGTGCCATGTCGACGGTGGTCCGGAACAGCTCCGGCTTCTCGTACAGCGCCGCCAGGTCGCGGCACTCCGCCGGAGTCAGCAGCCGGCCCGTCCGCCCGCTGCCGTACGCGTCCAGTTCCTCGGCGAGGGCGGCCCAGTCCGTCCCGTCGACGCGGCGGCGGGCCCGGTCCGTGGTGAGCGTCATGAGATGGTCACCGTCCTGTGCGGTTCGTTCGTCGTGCTCTCGCTTCCGAGTCTGCCGCCCCGTCCGCGCCGCGTCCGGCGGGAATCAGACATGGCGTTCCGACCTTGTGGTACCGCGCTGTTGACGCTGTGACCTGGCGGTATTTACGAGTCAGTACCCGCGCGGTACCCTGAAATGCATGCCAGCCCTCAACGTGGAGTTCAGTGACCGCGAACTGGAGGACCTGCGGCAGATCGCCAAGGAGCGGGGTACGTCGATGAAGGCCCTCGTGCGTGAGGCCGCAGCCGCCGACATAGCCCGCCACCGTGCCCTCCAGGAGGGCGCGGAGGCCTTCCGCCGCTTCTTCGCGGCCCACGCCGACGAATTCGCGGCCGCCTTCCCCGACGACGAACCAGCCATCAAGGGCGAGGGGCGGGTCGCCTGACCGATGGCTCCCGTCGTCCACATCGACGTCCCGTGGCTGCTCCAGCGCCACGAAGAGGTCCTGCCCGACCAGCCGACCATCAACGACTTCTCGGCCCTGGTCGCCGCCGTCGCCCGTCATCGCGTCGACCCGCCGCGCCTCGGCGTGGACTCCGACCCGGCCTGGCGGGCCGCCGCCCTGCTGCACACCCTCGCCCTGCTCAAGCCGCTGCCGGCGGCCAACGCCCGCTTCGCCTGCGCCACCGCCGTGGCCTACATGTTCGTCAGCGACGTCGGTATCGACCCGCCCTACGGCGCCCTCGTCGACCTCGCCCGCGACCTGATCTCCGGCAAGGCGGACGTCTACGGCGCCGCCGACCGGCTGCGCTCCTGGCAGATCTGACACGGCTGGACGGCGCAAGGGCCGCCCGCCCCGATGCCGCCGGCCGAGGGCGGGAGGAGCAGGGCCGGCGGCCGGGTTCGCGCAGAAGAGCCGCCGTCCTGCGCGTGGCCTTCCGAGGTGGGCCGCCTCCAGTGGACTACGCGGGGGCGTGCGCGAGGGAGCGTGCGCGGCGCACCGGCGAGTGCGCCCGATTCACACGGGGCGCATGGAAAAACGGGAAAACAGGTGCCCAGAGGCGAGTTGCGACCGCTTCTGACTTTCTTTCAACGAGGCGGATGTTGCCCGAGTGCCTTGTTGGTCATGAGTGTGTTGTGCAAGGGTGAACAGCGCATGCGGGGGGCATTGGCGGAGTCGCATTCGTCCTGGGGGGAACAGGGCCGGATCGGCACTCGTGAATTCATGCTCCCCGCGTCGTCGCCCAAAAGGTACGCACCAACACTGAGTTCCTTTTTCGGCGACCAGAACATCTGAGAGTCACCTGCGCGTGGGAAGGAATCCGCTCAGTGCCCACCCCCCACCCCCCTCGCCCGCCCTACCCCCCGCCCGGCGGGGTTCCCGCAGAATCCGACGAGGGCCTCGCCACCCGGCTGAGAGGCCGCACGGACGTCGAGGCCTCCCCGTCCGTCGCGCTGCTGATGGCGCGGCACTGGCGACCCGCTCACGAATACGCGGTCATCTGCCTCGCCTCGAAGTCCGACGTCGCCTCCATGGTCACCGCTGCCGCATTTCACCAGGTTCTCGACCGGCTGGCGCTGGGCGAGCCGGCCGACGCGGTGCGCCCGCGGTTCCTCGTGGCCGTGCGGGACACCGTCGGACAGTGGTCTGCCGAGGAGCGAATATCCGGTGTTCTGCCGGATTTGGTGAAACCCGCCGGCGGCCGCGGTATGCGTGCCGCGAAGTCCATGACGCCGGAAAATCGCAAGCTGGCCGAGCGTTCATTCCACGCCCTTCCCGGACTCGCGCGGTGTCTGCTGTGGCACACCGAGGTCGAGGCGGAACCGATAACCGTTCCCGCCGGACTGCTGGGCATGGACATCGACACCGCGACGGCCGCTCTCGAACAGGCGCGTGAAAAATTCCGCGAGGGCTGTGTACATGCTCATCGGGAACTCGCGCCGAGCAAGGATTGCCGCTTCTACAACCGACTCCTCGATGTCCCGATCCGCCGGGGCGGCGCACTGCTTCCGGATGTCCAGCAGCATCTCGGAGAGTGCCGCTACTGCCGTTTCGCCGCCGAACAGCTGAGTCATTTCGAGGGCGGATTGGGTGTGCTGCTCGCCGAGGCCGTGCTCGGCTGGGGCGCGCGCCGATACCTCGACTCCCGTCCCGGCCGCGCCGAGCAGGGCACGCGGGCACGCGGCTCCGGCCGGCACGGCAGGGCGCGCCAGCGGATCCTGTCCCGCATCCCCGCGCCGGCCCGCCGTCGTGTCGCCGAGGCTCCGCGGCCCACCCGGGCGCTGCTCACGAGCGTGGGCATCGCCTCCGCCGGGCTCTTGGCGGGCGTGCTGGTCTCCAGCCTGTGGGCTCCGGACGGCGGAACCGAGCCGACCGAGTCCGCCGCCGCGACCGGCGCCCCGGGAACGGCCACCCGGCCGGGCACCGCCCAACTCCCCACCGCACCACTGCGGTCCACGCTGCGCAACGAGGCCGCGAATCTGTGCCTGGACATCCGCGGCGAGGCCAAGGCCGGCGCCGGGACCGAACTGGCCGCCTGCTCGTCCGACGAGACCCAGCAGTGGTCGTACGAAGCCGACGGACTGCTGCGCAGCGTGGCCGACCCGGGCCTGTGCCTGGACTCGCGTGCTGACGCCGGTGTCGTCATCCTCGGCACCTGTGCCCCCGAGGACTCCGAGCGCGGCGACGACGTCCGCTACGACCTGACCGTGCGGGGCGAGTTGCTGGCCCGCTGGCAGGAGGGACTCGCGCTGACGTCCACCACCGAGGACGAGGGCGCCGACATCGTCGTCAAGGTCCGTGACGGTTCCACCGAGCAGCGCTGGCTGACCGACCAGGCGACGGCCGACACCGGGTCGCTGTCGATCGCCGGGACCGCCGCCCCCTCCGTGCCGCCCACCCGGCTCTCCGGCCGGACGGCCTGAGGGGCGCGGCTCCCGCTAACTCACCACGTCCCGTGGGGGGTTGCCCGCCAGGAATCCGGCCACGTTCTGGACGGCGGCCAGCGCGATCCGGACCAGCGTCTCCCGGGTGACCCCCGCGGCATGCGGGGAGAGCACCACGTTCGGGGCCTTGAGCAGACGCAGGGCCGGGGTGGGCGGTTCCGGGTCGAAGACGTCGATGCCCGCCCCGGCCAGCGCGCCCCGCTCCAGCGCGTCGGCGAGGGCGGCCTGGTCGATCAGGGCACCCCGGGCAGTGTTGATCACGAACGCGGTCGGCTTCAGGAGCGCGAGGCGTTCGGCGTGCAGCAACTGCCGGGTCTCCTCGGTGAGGGGCGTGTGCAGGGAGACGTAGTCGGCCGTGCGCAGCAACTCGTCGAGCGGCACATGACGGGCGCCGCCGAGACTGGCCTCCGTCTCCGGCGGTACGCGGCGCCGCCCGGCGTAGACGACGGTCATGTCGAACGCGACCGCGCGCCGGGCGACTTCCTGCCCGATCTGCCCCAGGCCCACGATGCCGAGGGTCTTGCCGGACAGCTCGGTGAGGGAACGCTGCAGCCGGGGGAGCGCCCAGTCGGCCTCGACGAGGGCGGTGTGCGCGGGGATCAGCTGCTTGGCCAGGGCGAGCATGAGGGCGAAGGTCTGCTCGGCGACGTTCTGCGCCTCGGCGCCGCTGGAGCCGATCGTGCAGACGGGCACGTCGCGGGCGCGGGCGGCCGTCACGTCGACGTAGTCGAAGCCGTGGCTGGCGCACTGCACCAGCTCCAACTCCGGTGCGGCGGCGAGGTGTTCGGCGGTCACCGGGGCGAGTGCCGTGACGATGACATGCGCCGCGCGCAGGGCGGCGGGGTCCTCGTCGGCGGCCTCGACGACGGTGACGTGCGCCTCGCTGGGGAGGAGAGTGGCGAGTCCGGCTCCGGTCGCCCGGCCGCCGACGTGGGGTGCGACGACGGCGAGGACGTTCTTCTTCGCGTCGGTCATGCGGGGTCCTCGATGAGGTCGGCGGGGCCCACCGTGGCGGGGGTGGCGTGTCCGGACAGGGCGAGCGTGAGGTCGAACTCGGCGAGCAGACAGCGGATCACATGCTCGACGCCCGCCTGTCCGTCGAGGCCGAGCCCGTAGACGTACGGCCGTCCGACCAGCACCGCCCGCGCGCCGAGCGCGAGCGCCTTGAAGACGTCGTCGCCGGTGCGCACCCCGCTGTCGAAGAGGACGGTCAGCCGGTCGCCGACGGCCTCGACGACCCGGGGCAGCGCGTCGGCCGCAGCGACGGAACCCGCGACTTGGCGGCCGCCATGGTTGGACACCACGACCCCGTCCATCCCGGCGTCGGCGGCGAGCCGGGCGTCGTCGGGGTGCAGGATGCCCTTGAGGACGATCGGGCCGTCCCAGTTCTCCCGGAGGAACGCCAGGTCAGGCCAGGTCTTGCCGGGATCCGCGAACATGCCGACGAAGTGCATCACCGCGGCGTTCGGATCCTCGTGCACCGGCTTGGCCAGACCCGACTGGAACGCCGGGTCCGAGAAGTAGTTGGCGGTGCCCACGCCGTGCAGGAACGGCAGAAACGCCTGGTCGAGGTCGCGGGGCCGCCACGCCAGCATCGGCGTGTCCAGCGTGACGACCAACACCGAGAACCCGCTCGCCTTGGCGCGGCTCAGGAAACTCCGGGTCACCTCGCGGTCCTTGGCCCAGTACAGCTGGAACCACCGCTCGGCGTCGCCCATCGCCTCGGCGACCTGCTCGATCGGCGTACTCGACGCGGACGACAGGATGTACGGCACACCCTGCGCGGCGGCAGCACGGGCAGCGGCCGGCTCAGCGTCCGGGTGCATGATCGACAGCACGCCGACCGGCGCCAGCGCCAACGGGGCGGGCAGCGCGCGGCCCAGCACCTCGACCGACAGATCCCGCTCGTGCACGTCCCGCAGCATGCGCGGCACGATCCGGCGGCGCTGCAAAGCGGCCCGGTTGGCGCGGGCCGTGCTTCCGTCGCCGGCGCTGCCCGCCACATAGCCGACCGGGCCGGGGCCGAGCCGCTGCTCGGTCAGCTCCTCCAGCCGGGTCAGATCGGTGGGCAGCCGGGGTACGGCGCCCGACATGCCGTTGAGGTAGATCTCGTACTGGAAGTCGGCCCAGTGCTTGCCCATCTCCTGCATCCTGCCTCTCGTCGCTGAGAACGCGCAGTACGCAGACCATACCGACCGGTAGGCAGGACGGGACGATCAGGGTCGGGTCGCCGACTCGTGCAGGACGCGGGCGAGTTCGCGCGGCTGGGAGAACATCGGCCAGTGGCCGGTGTCCATCCGGACGAGGTCCCAGCGGTCGCTCTTGAGCGCCTCGGCCACCGCGTCCATCGGCTCTTCGCCGTCGAGCAGGCACTTGATGTACGTCGCCGGCAGCTCGGCGATCGGGCGCTTCAGGACGGCCGGTTCGGTCAGCGTCGCGCCCGGGTGCGGTGTCTGGCCGGCCACGATGCGGGCGATCTGCTCGTCCGTCAGGCCCTGGCCCGCGTAGTCGTCGGCACCCGCCGACGGCCAAAAGCCGTCGTGCGCGGCGATCTCCTGGCGTACGTGCTCGCTCGGCCAGCCCGACAGGAAGTTCTCTCCGTCGACCGGGACGTTGGAGTCGACGAACACCACACGGGCCAGCCGGTCGCCGATGCGCTCGGCGGCCTGCCCCACCGGGATTCCCGCGTAGCTGTGCCCGACCAGGACGACATCCCGCAGATCGAGGCGCTCGACCTCCGAGACGATGTCCTGGACATGGGTCTGCTGCCCCGCCGGCACACCCTGCTTCTCCGCGAGGCCGGTCAGGGTCAGCGCATGCACCTCATGACCGGCCGCACGCAGCTCGGCCGCCACCTCGTCCCACGCCCACGCTCCGAGCCGGGCTCCTGCCACCAACACGAATTGAGTCATGCCCGCAACGTAGTCGGGGGGTCTGACAACGGCGCGTCGTTCTGCGGAGCGTCCGGCCCGGTGATCGGCAGCACCGGTGTGTCGACCGTCCGCGCGAGCCGCGCACCCTCAGGCCCGTACACCGCGCGCGGCTCCGGGAACAGCCGCAGCAGCGTCAGGAACAGCACCGCGGCCACGACCAGTGCCAGCGGCAGGCTGATGTCGACGCCGTTCGCCAGATCGCCGAGCGGGCCGACGAACTGGCCCGGGATGTTGGTGAACAGCACGCCGAGCAGTGCGGAGACCCACCAGGCGGTCATGCCGCGCCAGTTCCAGCCGTGCGCGAACCAGTAACGGCCGCCGCGCTGGCGGCGGTTGAAGACCTGGAGCGCGTCCGGGTCGTACCAGCCGCGCCGGGTGTGGAAGCCCAGCATCATCACGACCATCCAGGGGGTGGTGCAGGTGACGATCACGGTGGCGAAGGTCGAGATGGAGCGCACGATGTCGAGACCGAACCGGCCGACGAAGATGAAGGCGATCGACGACGCGCCGACCAGCAGCGTCGCCTGCACCCGGGACAGCCGCGGGAAGACGGAGGAGAAGTCAAGACCGGTGCCGTACAGCGCCGTCGTGCCCGTCGACATGCCGCCGATCAGCGCCAGCAGACAGACCGGCAGGAAGAACCAGCCCGGCGAGATCGCCAGCAGCCCGCCCACGAAGTCGGGGGCGGCCGGATCGACGTACTCCGGCGCCTTCGTGGCGATGATGCTCGCGGTCGCCAGACCGAAGACGAACGGCAGCAGCGTCGCGATCTGCGACAGGAACGCCGCGCCGATCACCCTGCGGCGCGGTGTGCTCGCGGGGATGTAGCGCGACCAGTCGCCCAGGAACGCCCCGAACGACACCGGGTTGGACAGCACGATCAAGGCCGCGCCGATGAACGACGGCCAGAACAGCGACCGCGTCGCGGCGTCCGCGGAGTCCGTGAAGACACCGGCGTACGACGGGTCGAAGTCACCGGCGAACGCGATCGCGCCGACCAGGAAGAGCGCGGTCGCCGAGGTCACGGCGACCTTGTTGACGAACAGCATGAACCGGAAGCCGTAGACACAGACCGCGAGGACCAGTCCCGCGAACAGCGCGTACGCGATGACGTACGACGGCGTGGAGCGCTCCAGGCCGAACAGCCGGTGCGCACCGCCGACCAGGGCGTCGCCGGAGCTCCACACGGAGATCGAGAAGAAGGCGATGGCCGTGAGCAGGGACAGGAACGAGCCGACCACGCGTCCGTGGACGCCCAGGTGCGCGGAGGACGAGACGGCGTTGTTCGTGCCGTTGACCGGGCCGAACACGGCCATCGGGCACAGGATCAGCGCACCGACGACCACGCCGAGGAGCGTGGCGGCGAGCCCCTGCCAGAAGGACAGGCCGAACAGGATCGGGAACGCGCCGAGGACACAGGTGGAGAAGGTGTTGGCGCCGCCGAAGGCGAGGCGGAACAGGTCGAGCGGGGTCGCGGTGCGGTCCGCGTCGGGGATGCGGTCGACGCCGTGGGTCTCGACTTCGGTGAGGGACGGTGGCGTCGTGGGGGAGGGGACGGGCTCGGGCTGCGGGGACAAGGGGGCTCCAGCGAGGGGACGGCGGTGGAGCGCGTGGGGTGGCGCGGTGGCACGGGGGAGGGGCGGGCGGTCGCGGTCGCAGGGGTGTGCGACGGGAACGGATGCCGTCCTCTTGGGGGTCAGCAGACGGTAAGGCGGTGTGCGTGACGTGCACCAGAGGACGGTTCATCCATCTTTCGGGCCGTGACGGGACGATTCCTCCATTGCCTCCCTACTCGCCGTCCGCCGGGGTGTCCTCGGGCTGCGTGTCGGGTCCCTGGGCGCGCACCCGCTGGACGTGCTCCAGGGAGTCCCTGAGTTCGGCGAGCCAGTCGTCGGTGTGCCGCTGGACCAGGCGTACGCACCAGGCGAGGGCGTCGCTGCGGCTGCGGGCGACGCCGCCGGCGATGAGCGTGTCCAGGACCTGACGTTCGGGCTGGCGCAGCCGGGTCATGACCGGCGCGGCGATATGCGTGAACAGGGCGCGCTCACCGCCGCACTCCACGCCCCAGGACACCTTCCGGCGGAACCGGTGCTCGGCCTCGCGGGCCACCGCGATCCGGGACTCGCGGGTGCGCTCCCGGAACTCCTCGATCCGGCCCTGCACGGCCGCCTCCCGCTCGGCCGCCGGGGCGTCCTCCGCCAGGCGCGGTTCGGGGATCCGGCCGATCACGGTGATCTCCTCGCGGTCCACCGTCACCTCGACCAGCTCTTCGAAGAGGTCGTCGGGCAGTCGGCCGGCGAACCAGCCGCGCAGCTTCTCTCGTTGCTCTGTCGTAATCATGTAATGACGATTACTCCATTCGGACGTGAAGGCAAGAGGCCACGGCGGGGTGCGCCCAGGGCTGAACCGGAATGTTTCAGGACGATTAACGAGCACCGGGAAACCGGCCACTCAAGCGCTTTCGACGATCAAGAGTGGCTTGGTTGTGGGCTTGGAACGTTCGAATTCCGTGACTTCACGCCACTGATTCAACACGCAAGGTTACTGAAACCCATGGGTCCGATGTGACCTCCGGCGGCGGACTCGGCAGACTCGCGCTCGCCGATCCGGCACCGATCGAGCCGGCTGAGGCACACCCTCTCTTTCAAGCGGAAGGATGCACACAATGCGGAACACCGCGCGCTGGGCAGCGACCCTCGGCCTCACGGCCACTGCCGTCTGCGGGCCCCTCACCGGGGCCGCGCTCGCCACCCCGGCCGCCCCCGCCTCGCTCTACGCCCCCTCGGCGCTGGTACTCACCGCCGGCCACGGCGAGAGCGCGGCCACCGTCACCCCGGAACGCGCGGTCACCCTGACCTGCGCCCCGAAGGCCTCCGGCACCCATCCGGCCGCCGCGGACGCCTGTGCCGAACTACGCGGCACGGACGGTGACTTCGACGCTCTGAAGAGCAGAGACGGAGTGCTGTGCACCAAGCAGTACGACCCGGTGGTCGTCACCGTCGACGGCGTCTGGCAGGGCAAGCGCGTCTCCTATGAGCGCACCTTCTCCAACGAGTGCGTGAAGAACTCCTACGGGACGAGCGTCTTCACGTTCTGAGGGACCGGGATCGCACGGCCCCCGTGATCACCAGCAGGGCACGTAGCTGGGGAGTGCGGACCCTGTGACGGGGCCCCTGTGATCTCGCACAAGGCCGGCGGGCGGAGTGGGGCCGCCCGCCGGCCCTCGATCACTCCCGTTCCTCCGGGATGGCAGGAAGCGGAGGGAACCGGTCCAGCAGGCCCGATGCGCGCAGCAGCCGGCGCAGCCGTGCATCGTCCGCGACGATCCGCAGCCGGCCACCGCGCGCCGCGGCGCGTTCCTCGGCCCGGCACAGCACACGCAGGCCGGAGCAGTCGAAGAAGTCCACGCCGCGCAGATCGGCCAGCACATCCGGCTCCGGTCCAGCGGTCGCCGCATCGAGATGCTCCGCGAGGAATCCCGCGGTCGCCAGATCGATGTCACCGGCCGCCTCGACCACGGTGAACGGGCCGTGCGCACGGGTCCGGGCATGACCGTTCGGCGCGGGCCGCGCCGCCCTGAAGGCGTCCACGACCGCGCCCTCGGCCGGCTCGCGGGCGCGGTCGTCTGCTTCCGGCGTCATGTCTGCTCCACCTCGACAGGGGGCGCATTCGATCTCCGTAGGTACCCCGGCGCGGTCTTGACCATCCCTGTGGAGCGGCCCGCAAGATCTGGTTCACCCGACCTGGTGAATTTCCCGTCCGGGCGTTGACTTTTGGTCAATCCTCGGGTGTACGCCGAATACGGCTGCGGTGGCTCGTGTCGCACCAGGGGTAACGGCGGCTGCGCCGGCAGGTGCACAGGGCGACCCGGAAGCGGTCGGAGGTGACGGTGGTGCCGTCCTCCAGTTCCACCTCGACCGGTCCGTCCACGAGGAGTGGGCCCGGATCGTGGAAGGTGAGGCGACGCGGCCGGTCAGCGGGGGCGTTCGGCACGGATGACCACCAGCTCTTCCCTGTCCTGGGCCGCGGTCAGCAGGCACTGCTCGCGCAGCCAGCCCTGCCGGGTGCGCAGTACCGGGCCGAATGCGATGCGGCGCCGCAGTGTCACGGTGGTCCTCAGGCCTGATCCACGCAGATGAGCGAGGGTACGGCCGGGGCAGCTCAGCGCGGAGTGCACGACCAGCAGGACTCCGCCCGGGCGCAGCAGGGCGGGTGCGTCCCGGCAGAGCGGGTCGAGGACGAACCGGCCGTCGCGGCCCGCGTCCCACGACCGCGCCCCGCCGCGAGGGCGCGGGCGGGCGTCGGGTGCCGGTACGTACGGCGGGTTGGCGAGGATGAGGTCGAAGGTCTGCTCGCGCACCGGGGCGAAGAGATCCCCGTGCCGGATACGGACCGTAAGTCCCGCCAGGCGGGCGTTCAGCCGTGCGGTCCACACCGCCCGCCATGACACGTCCACCGCGGTCACCCGGGTGCCCCGGCGCGCGGCCTGGAGCGCCAGCGCACCCGTCCCGGTGCCCACGTCGAGGACCTCCGCATTCGGCGGGAGCCGTTCCTGGGCCAGGGCTCCGGCAAGCATGGCGGTGTCATCCTGCGGGGCGTACACGCCGGGTGGGGCGAGCGGAAACGCCAGAGCATTCATGCGTTCCAGGTACCCCTGATTTCATGAGATACCGGATATGTCATGCCCCAGCGGTCTCCGGAGTGACGACCGGCCCGCGCGCCACTCCGTGAGCAGGGCGGTGGCGAGACGGTCCTCCAGGTGTCCGGTGACGTCGACGCCGAAGGCCACGTCCGCCGCGAGGTGTGGTTCCGCCTCCAGCAGCCCGCCGATCACATCGTGGCGTACGACCTGCTCGTGGACCGCGTCGGCTTCGACGTGCTCGTCGTAGAAGGACACGGCGGCGGGACCGGCTCCGGTGCGGCGCAGGGCTTCGGCGAGTCGCTGGGAGCCGGGCGACGACGTGATCTCGACCGCCGCGAAGTGGCCCACCAGGGCGCCCCGCAGGGACCGGTGCAGGCCGAGGAGGGACATCAGGTTCACCGTGGCCAAGGTGTCGGCGGAGGCGACGTCGAGGTAGCGGCCGTACGTCGGGTCCAGGCCGAGGTCCGTCATCAGGTCGGCGAACAGGCGCGCGTGGAGCCGCTCGGGTCGGCCCCCGCCGTACTCGTCGAACTCCACCGCCGCCATGGCCGACTTGGCCCGGCCCGACAGCCGCGGCAGCACCCAGGCGTGCGGGTCGGCCTCCTTGAGGTGGTACAGGGAACGCTGGGCCGCGTACTCGCGCAGCTGCCACAACTCGCCCTCGTCGCAGAGGTAATGGGTGACCCCCGAGCCGTTGACGGGCTCGACGAGGATCTCCGCCAGCGAGCCGTCGACGGTGTCGTGGACCGGGGTGTCCGCGCGCAGGGCGGACAGGAAGCGGTGCTCCAGCACCGCGCGGAGGCGCAGCAGATCCGGGTCCCACTCATGGTCCGGAGGCACGCCCGCGAAGCCTCGGTAGTGCAGTTCGTAGCACAGGTACAGGGCGAGCTGGAGGTCGTCGCCGTAGGCGGGTGCGCCGGTGATGTTCGCGTCGCTCGGCAGCGGTCCCGCGCCGAGCAGGTACTCCTCGACGGCTGCGGAGATCCGGCCCCGGGCCGACGGCAGCGAGGGTTCCGTGCGGTGCTGCTCCATGCGGCCCGGGTACCCGGGTGTCGCCGTGCGACCCGTGCGATGGGACTCGGCCGCCGGTCAGTCGCCCCGGGACTCTTCCTGCGCCTGCGTGTTGGGGGTGATGGCCTCGCCGGCCTCGCCCCTGTGGTGGCGCTGCCGTTCGGAGTCCTCGGGGCCCTCGACGCGGTGCTCGGCCTCCCTGATCTCGCGGAGGACCTCGTCGAGTGCCCGCTCGGGCTGGTCGTCGGGCCGGTGATCGTGCTGGGGCACGATGTCTCCTCGGTCGGTTCGGTTCGGTTGGTTCGGTTCGTCAGTCCGTCGCGGTCGCGACCCGCAAGGGCACCGGCTCCGGGGGAGAGGGTTCCTCGGCGGGCCGGGTGATCTCCGCCCACCAGGCGGAGCCGTCCTCGAGGTGCCGCAGCAGGATGCCCTCGCGGAGTGCCCAGGGGCAGAGGGTGACCGCCTTGAGACCGGTCAGCTTCATCGCGGTGTGCCCGACCACCGCGCCTGCCAGGCTCTGCTCGGCGCGCGGCGCGGAGATGCCGGGGAGCTCGGCGCGTTCGGCGGCGGGCAGCGCGGCCAGCCGGTCGATCGCCGCGCGCAGGTCCGAGCGGTGCAGCAGTCGTTCGGTGAACGGGCCCTTCCGGCCGGGCGGGGCTCCGCACAGCCGCCCCAACTGCTGGAACGTACGGGAGGTGGCGACCGCGCTACGCGGCCCCTCCCAGCGGATCCGGGCCGCCACGTCCCGCAGCTGGTGCCGGACCGTGCGGCGCAGCGCCTTCACCTGCTCCGGCGGCGGCGGATCCTGGCCGTCGAAGAACTCACGCGTCAGCCGTCCCGCACCGAGCGGCAGTGAGGCCACGAAGTCCGGCAACCGGCCGCGGCCGAAGGCCACTTCGAGGGAACCGCCGCCGATGTCGAGCAGCCCGAGCGGCCCCGCCTGCCAGCCCATCCAGCGCCGGGCGCCCAGGAACGTCAGCTCGGCCTCGACCTCACCCGGCAAGGTGCACAGCTCGACCCCGGTGCGCGTCCGCACGGTGCGCAGGACGTCCTGCCGGTTCGGGGCGTTTCGCACCACAGCCGTGGCGAAGGCCAGCGGACCCGCGGCGCCCCACTTCGAGGCGGTCGCGCTCGCCTCGGCGACCGCGTCGACGAGCCGTTCCACGGCCCTCTCGGGAATGCGGCCACCGGGCCCGACCTCGTCCGACAACCTCAGGCGCCACTTGGCGGTGTGGACCGGCAGCGGCACCCCACCCGCCGCATCCGCCACCACCAGCCGGACCGTGTTCGACCCCACATCCACCACGCTGATTCGCATGGGCTGACGAGTACCCAGCCGGCGGAGGGACGAACGGGATCACTCCCCGCGACACGGCGTCAACCGCGGCCACCAGCCCGGCACGGCCCGGCGGTAGCGCTCGTACTCGGCGCCGAACCGGCCGGCGAGTGCGGGCTCCTCGTACCATCGCGCGAACGCCCACATCCCGAGCCCGGCGAAGGCCCCGTACCAGAACAGCACCGGCCGGGCCAGCAGCAGTGCCTGGCCGGCGATCGTCGCGTCCACCGCGACGTACATCGGATTGCGCACGAACCGGTACAGCCCGCCCACCACCAGATGCTCGGTGGGCGCGACCGGAGCGGGGGTGCCCAACCCTTCGACGACGAACCGGGTGAAGGCGGAGAGCAGGACGGCCGCGCCCGCGGCGAGCGGGACGAGGCCGAGCAGCCGCACGGGCGGCCACCAGTCCCCGGCCCGCCAGTCGGTGAGCCACCACGGGAGCAGCAGGGCCACGGTGCCGGGAGCCAGCGCGAGGAAGAGCGTGCTGCCAAGTGCCGCCGTCCGCTTGCGCATACGGTCACTCTGACAGCGAGGAGGGGCCGCCGTCTCCCTGCAGACGGCGGCCCCTCGGTCAGCGGGCGGTACGGCTCACATGTGGACGACCGGCGCGGCGTCCGCGTCCTGCTGCGGCACCCCGCGGCGGAAGAGCAGGAACGCGATCACCGCACCCGCCGCGAAGAAGCCCGCCGACCACCAGAACGCGGTGGTGTAGCTCTCGATCGTGGACTGTGCCTGCACCAGCCTGTTCGTGGCGTCCCGGCCGGAGAGGTAGTTCGTCGCGGCGCTCGCGGCGAGCGTGTTGAGCAGCGCCGTGCCGATCGAACCACCCACCTGCTGCATGGCGTTGACGGTGGCGGAGGCCACACCTGCGTCCTCGGCGGCCACCCCGCCGGTGGCCATCTGCATGGCCGGCGGCATCACCAGGCCGAGGCCCAGGCCGATGACGATCAGCTGCGGCAGCACCGCGCTCACATAGTCCGAGCCGACCCCGATGCCGGTCAGCCAGGCCATGCCGCCCGTGGCGATCGCGAAGCCCAGCGGGATCACGGCCTTGGGGCCGAGCCGCGGCACCAGCATCGTGGTGCCGACCTGCGCCGCCGCCATCAGCGCCGCGACCATCGGCAGGAAGGCCACGCCGGTCTTCGTCGGGCTGAAGCCCAGGTTCAGCTGGAGGTAGTAGGTGAGGAACAGGAACACACCGAACATGCCGGCGCCGCTGATCAGCACGGCGAGGAGCGAGGCCCCACGGTCCCGGTCGAGCAGGATGCGCAGCGGCAGCAGCGGGTGGGACGCACGGGTCTGCCACCAGGCGAAGGCCGCCAGCAGAATGCCGCCCGCGAGCAGGAAGCCCCAGGTCTGCGGCGAGGACCAGTCGTGCGTCTCGGCGTTGGAGAAGCCGTAGACCAGGCCGAACAGACCACCGGCGACCAGGATGGTGCCCGGCACGTCGAGCTTGGAGCCCGCCGCGTCGCGGTGGTTGCTCAGCAGCATCCAGCCGCCGACGAAGGCGACGAGGGCGATGGCCACGTTGACGTAGAGCGTCCAGCGCCAGTCCAGCGCGTCGGTCAGGATGCCGCCTAGCAGCAGGCCCACCGCACCGCCGGCGCCCGCGATGGCGCCGTACACGCTGAACGCCCTGGCGCGCTCGCGGGCGTCGGTGAAGGTGGTGTTGAGGAGGGAGAGCGCGGCGGGCGCGAGCAGGGCGCCGAAGACACCCTGGAGGGCACGGGCGACGACCAGCATCTCGAAGCTGGTCGCGGCGCCGCCGAGTGCGGAGACGGCACCGAAGCCGACGACCCCCACGAGGAAGGCGGTCTTGCGGCCGAACAGGTCGGCGATCCGTCCGCCGAGCAGCAGCAGGGAGGCGAACGCGAGCGCGTACGCCGTCACGACCCACTGCCGGTTGCCGTCGGAGAAGCCGAGGTCGGCCTGGGCCGAGGGCAGGGCGATGTTCACGATCGTGGCGTCGAGGACGACCATCAACTGGGCGAGCGCGACGATCGCGAGGATCCACCACCGCTTGCCGGAGTCCGCCTCGGTCGGCGCCGCGGCGCCCGCGCGGGCGCCGTCGGACAGGGTCTTCTGGGACATCGGGAACCACTCCAGGGAAGTCGTTCGAAGGTCAACAGGCTCGTCGAAGGTCAAGAGACCGTAAACGAAACTGTTTCGTACACATCGAGGCTAGGCCTGTTTCTGCGAAACGGCAACGTTTCGCAGAAACGGGGGTTTGTGACGTGCGCAACGTCTGCCGCCGAGTATTCCTTGACGGGAATATAACCGCTGAGGCATATTGGACTCATGTCCGACGCCGCCCTCTGGACCGCCCTCGCCGATCCGCACCGGCGGGCCATCGTCGCGCTGCTCCTGGAGCGGCCGCGGCCCGTCGGGGAGATCGTCGAGGCATGCGGGCTGAGCCAGCCGAGCACGTCGAAGCATCTGCGGGTGCTGCGTGATGCCGGTCTGGTGCGGGTCCGGCAGGACGCGCAGCGGCGGGTCTACGCCCTCGACCCGGCGCCGATCGAAGAACTCGACGCCTGGCTGGCCCCGTACCGGAGGCTGTGGAACCGCAGCCTCGACGCGCTGGGCCGCCGCCTGGACGAGACGTCGGACGACTCCACCGAGGACCCCTCTCCGAAGGACTGATCCACCATGTCCGTCGAACGCACCGGCACCTATCTGACCCTGGACGACGGCCGCCCCGCCGTCCGCTTCACCCGTACCTACGACCATCCCGTCGACCGCGTCTGGCAGTTCGTGACCGACGCCGACGAGCTCGTCCACTGGTTCCCGTCCCGCGCCGAGATCGAGCTGCGCCCCGGCGGCACGATCAAGTTCAGCGGCGACCCGGCCATGGAGGACACCACGGGCACTGTGCTCGCCGTCGACGAGCCCCGGCACCTCTCCTTCGAGTGGGGCGGCGACGAACTCCACTTCGACCTCGAAGCCCTGGACGACAAGCGCACCCGCTTCACGCTCACCAACATCCTGGCCGCCGAGAACACCGCCGCCCGCAACGGCGCCGGCTGGGACGTCTGCCTCGCCGCCCTCGATGCCCGAGCCAGGGGCGAGCACTTCGAGGGCCCGCACGCCGGGATGACGGCACCCTGGGAGGAGGCCTACGCAAGCTGGGTCGCGGCCGGGGTTCCGTCCGGCGCGCCGATCCCCGGCACGGACTGACCGCGCCCCGTAGGGGCGCGGGGAACTGCGCGACCAGCCACGACGGCGCCGCAGAAGACCAACGACCCATCGCGGCACCACCCAGCGGAGCGCTACGCCATCTGCCGCTTCACCAGCTCGTGCAGCCGCCCGCCCGTGTCCGCCAGCAGCTGCGCGGGCGGGCCCTGCTGCGCGACCTTGCCGTCCTCCATCACGATGACGCGGTCGGCGTCCAGCACCGTCGACAGGCGGTGCGCGATGACGATGCGGGTGGCGTTGAGGGCCTTGGTGCTCTCGATGACCGTGCGCTGGGTCTCGTTGTCGAGGGCGCTGGTCGCCTCGTCGAAGAAGAGGATGCGGGGCCGGCGGATCAGCGCCTGGGCGATCATCAGCCGCTGCCGCTGGCCGCCGGATATCGCGCCGTTGCCCGCGACGATCGTGTGCAGCCCCATCGGCATCCGCTGGATGTCCTCGGCGAGCCCCGCCATCGCCGCCGCCGCCATCGCCTCCTCGGGCGTGTAGGGCTCGGTGCCGCAGATGACGTCCAGGATGGAGCCGGTGAACGGCTGCGCATGCTGGAGCACCACACCGCACTGCCGGCGTACGGCGGACTGGTCGAGCGCCGCCAGGTCCTGGCCGTCGTACAGCACACTGCCCGAGACCGGCTTGTCGAAGCCGATGAGCAGCCGCAGCAGCGTCGACTTGCCGCAGCCGCTGGGGCCGACGATCGCCACGAACTCGCCCGGCCGCACCTCGAACGACACGTCGTCCAGCACCAGCGGGCCGTCGTCCGAGTACCGGAACGACAGCCGTCGCGTCTCCATCGCTCCGGTCAGCGGTCCCGGCCTTGTGCTCGCCGTGCGCACCTCCGGTGTCGCGTCGAGCACCGGCTTGATCTCCTCGAACAACGGCAGCGCGGCCACCGCCGAGACGAAGGCGCCGGTGAGCTGGGTGACGGAGGTCAGCAGCATCGTCACCGACGTGTTGAAGGTGAGGAACGCCGCTGCCGACATCTCGCCGCGCGCCGGACCGGCCAGCAGCATGAACATCAGCAGGGTGCACAGCGGCAGATACACCGCGCTCAGCACCGCGTTGAGGTTCTTGATGTGGCCCGCCTTCTGCTGCAGCTCGCGGCTGCGGGCGAACTCGGACGCCCAGGCGGCGTACGCGTAGTTCTCGGCCGCCGCGACCCTGAGCTTCGGCAGGCCGCGTAGCGTCTGGAAGGCCTGGTTGTTCAGCTTGTTGCCGAGCACGACGAGCCGCCGCTGCCAGCGCACCTGCCACAGCCCGAGCCCCAGGAACACCGCCGCGATCACCACGAGCATGCCGATCGCGGCGAGGGCCATCGGCACGCTGTACCAGAACAGCAGCGCCAGGTTCATCACGCCGACGGTCAGCGACTGGGCGACCACCGGGCCGACTCCCGCCATGAGCCGGCGAATCGAGCTGATGCCCATGGCGGCGCTGGCCAGCTCGCCTGTCGACCGCTCGGTGAAGAACTTGGTCGGCAGTCGCAACAGGCGGTCCCAGACGGCCGGTTGGAGCGTCGCCTCGATACGGCCCTCCAGGCGCAGGATCGTCAGGTTCTGCAGCAGCATGAAGGCCGCCGCCACCACGCTGCTGACCGTGACCGCCAGACAGACCTGCACGATCAGTCCGGTCTGGGCCTTCGGCACGAACTCGCCGAGCACCTTGCCGGTCGCGATCGGCACCAGCGCGCCGATGGCCACCGTGACCAGTCCGCTGATGATGAGGCTCGTCAGATCGCCGCTCGTGCCCCGCATGCTGAACCGCAGCAGCCGCAGCGGGCTGAGCCCGCGGTCCGGCAGCGGACGGTAGAACATCACCGCACGCGGCTCGAACTCCTCCGCGTTGGCCTTCTCGATCGGCGTCTCCCGGCCGGTCGCCGGATGGACGGCGACATAGCCGCCGCGCCGCCACAGCAGGGCGACCGGCGCTCCGGACAGCGCCCGGTGGCCGACCATCGGGCCGACGTTGTCCCGCCACCAGCGGCCGTCCAGCCGTACGGACCTGGTGCGGACGCGGGAGGCGACGGCGACCTGCTCGACGGGATCGAGCCGGTCACTTCCGGTGCCGGTCTGCGCGGGCTCCGTGAGAGTGATCCCGCAGGCCTGGGCGACCAGCTTGCACGCGGCATAGCTGGCGTCCGCGTCAGCGGCCGTCGCACGCTTCGCCGACGACTTGCCGATCGACGCGAGCAGCGTCCGGTCGGCCTCGGCGCGGACCGCCTCACCGGCCTTGATACCGGCCGCCGTCCGCGTCTCGTGGGTGCGCTCCAACTGCTCGATCCAGCGGTCCAGCGTCGACAGCAGCCGGTACTGCTGGTCGACCATGCCCTGCCAGACACCCGGGTCCATCAGCAGGTCGGCGGCGGCCTCCGCGCCGTACAGGGAGCCGTACTGCACGCTGCCCGGCGGCACCTGCATCCAGAACACGTCGTCGTCGGTGGGCGCGGCGGCCGAGTCGCCGGCCATCGGCGCCTGGAAGAGGATCGACAGGCTGCGGCCGACGCCGAGCGCGAGGGCGTACTCCAGCGGGCTGGTCGTGGGCGGGACGTACTGGGGGTTGCCGTACTCGTCGTACGACCAGGTCTGGGTGTTCGCGGGCTGGTACAGCTCGCGCAGGCCGATGCGGTGGACGACGCAGTCGCGTGAGGGGCGGGCGACCAGGGTGTGCTGGGGACCCGGGACCGGGCCGAGCAGCAGCGAGCCCGTCTCCAGGCGGCCGAGGTGGTGCCAGTGGCCCTGCTGCTCGGCGTCGACCGCGAACAGGTCCATGGCGCCGGACGCGACCAGCCACAGCACCTGCGGGCCTTCGAGGTCGAGGCGGTTGAGCCCGGTGCAGTCGATCGGCGTGCCCATCTGACCCAGCGCGCCGAGGACCAGGTCGCCCTCGTGAACGGACGTCATCTCACCGCTCCTTGACCAGCGCGGCGTAGGTGCCGCCCGCTGCGACCAGGGCGTCGTGCCGCCCGCGTTCCACGATCGTGCCGTGCTGGAGTACGACGATCTCGTCGCTGTCGCGCACGGTGCTGAGCCGGTGGGCGATGACCACGCAGGCGCAGCCGCGCTTGCGGAGGTTGTCCATCACCGTCAGCTCGGTCTCGGCGTCCAGGGCGCTGGTCACCTCGTCGAGTACGAGGATGCTCGGCCTGCGCACCAGCGCCCGGGCGATCTCCAGGCGTTGCCGCTGCCCGCCGGAGAAGTTCCGGCCGTCCTGCTCGACCCGGCTCTGGATGCCGCCCGGCCTGCGCATGACGACGTCGTACAGCGCCGCGTCCCGCAGCGCGTCCACCACCGCCTCGTCCGGGATCGACGGGTCCCACAGCGCCACGTTGTCCCGGACAGTGCCCTCGAAGAGGAAGACGTCCTGGTCGACGAAGGAGACGGAGGCGGCGAGCGCGCCGCGCGGGATGTCGTCGAGCCGCTGTCCGTCGATGCGGATCACGCCGTCCCAGGGGGTGTAGAGGCCGGAGATGAGGCGGGACACCGTGGACTTGCCGCTGCCGGAGCCGCCGACCAGCGCGACCTGCTGGCCCGGGCCCACGGTCAGGTCGAAGCCGGTGAGCAGGGGCTTGTCGAGGGGGTTGTAGCCGAAGGTGATGTTCTGCAGCTCGACGTGTCCGTGCAGGCGGCGCGTCGAGTCGCCGGTGCCGGAGCGGCCGTAGAGCGGGTCGGCCTGGAAGTTCTCGACGTCCTTCAGACGGGCCACGTCGGCGGCGAAGTCCTGGATGCGGCCCGCGACGCCGTTGAGGCGGGTGATCGGGGCGGTGAAGCGGGTGACGAGCGCCTGGAAGGCGACCAGCAGGCCGACGGATATACCGCCCTCGACCGCCCGCATCCCGCCGATCCACAGGATCAGCGCGCTGTTGAGGGTCGCGAGCGTCGGTGCGACCACGCCCAGCCAGGCGCTCGGTACGCCGAGCCGCTGCTGTTCTTCCAGCGTGGTGGCGTGCTGCCCGGCCCACTTGCGGAAGTAGCCGTCCTCACCGCCGGTCGCCTTCATCGTCTCGATCAACTGCAGGCCCGTGTACGCGGTGTTGGTGAGCCGGGCGCTGTCCGCGCGCAGCTTCGCCGTACGGGTCGCGCGCAGCCGGATGACGACCCGCATCGCCACCAGGTTCAGCAGGGCGACGCCGATGCCGACGAAGGTGAGCTGGGGGTCGTACGTGTAGAGGAGGATGGCGTAGAGGACCACGACCACCGCGTCCACGCCCGCCGCCGCGAGGTCGCGGGCCAGCGTCTCGGCCACCTGGTCGTTCGACTGGAGGCGCTGCACCAGGTCGGCCGGGCTGCGCTGGGAGAAGAACGTCACCGGCAGCCGCAGCAGATGGCGCAGGAAGCGGGCGCTGGAGAGCGTGGAGGAGATGATGCGGCCGCGCAGCAGGTTCGCCTGTTGCAGCCACGTCAGCACGAGCGTGAGCAGGACGCACGTCCCCATCGACGCGAACAGCACGCCGAGCAGGGAGGTCTGGCCCCCGATGAGGAACATGTCGATGTACGTGCGGCTCAGCGCCGGCACCGACGCGCCGACCACCACCAGCAGCAGGCTCGCCAGCACCGCGGCGGGCATCGTGCCCGCGGTGCCGCGCAGCCGGGCGGGCATCGCACCCAGGACGCCCGGCTTCCGGCCGCCCTTCTCGAACTCCTCGCCCGGCTCCATGACCAGGACGACGCCCGTGAAGCTGGAGTCGAAGTCCTCCATCGGCACGAAGCGGCGGCCCTTGCCGGGGTCGTTGATGTACACCCCGCGGCGGCCGAAGCGGCGCCCGATGCCGTCGTAGACGACGTAGTGGTTGAACTCCCAGAACAGGATCGCGGGCGCCTTCACCTCGGCGAGCGCCGCGGTGTCCATCTGCATGCCCTTGGCCGTCAGGCCGTAACTGCGTGCCGCCTTCAGCAGATTGCTGGCGCGCGAGCCGTCCCGGGACACGCCGCACGCGATGCGCAGCTCCTCCAGCGGGACATGCCGTCCGAAGTGGCCGAGCACCATGGCGAGGGAGGCGGCCCCGCACTCGACGGCCTCCATCTGGAGCACGGTGGGGGTACGGACGCTCTTGCCCCGGCCCTTGGGCACCGGGCGGCGCTTCGGCGGCGCGGCCCGGCGTCTGCTGCGGGTCTCCTGTGCGGCGCTCACGGCAGCAGCCAGTCGACGGGGCGCTGATCGGCGAGCCGTATCTGGCCTTCGGCCGCGGTCATGGAAGTGAGGGCGAACGGCGGACCGTCCGCGGACGACCACTTGTAGCCGCTCTTCGTGCTCTTCTTCTTGTCGAGCCTGACCAGCACGGCCACCGGCCTGCCGTCCTTGGTGAACTGCTCGCCCAGCTGGCTGTCCCCGAGGAACGAGGCGATCTGCTGCGCCGACTGCGCGGAGCGGTCCACCGACTTCACATGGCCGCGCAGCACGCCGTACTCCTGGGTCGGCACGGACTGGACGGTGAGGTCGACGGCCGCGTTCGCGGGGATGGAGGCCGCGTTCTCGGCGGGCACGTAGACCGTCGCGTACAGCGGGTCCTTGGCGCGGGCGACCTTCTCGACGGCGGCGACGTTCGCGCCGGCGGAGATGATCTGCCCGATGGTGGCGGCGAGCGCGGTGAGCCGGCCGGCGGCGATGGTGCGGACGACGGTGTCGCCCTGACTCGTGCGGACCTTCAGTACCGGCGTGTTCGCGGGCAGCTGCTCGCCCTCCTCGGCGAGGATCGCCGTGACCTGGCCGGCGACCGGGCTCTGCAGGATGTAACTGCCCTGTCCGTGCGTGAGGATGGCGGGCGCGCTGACCGTGGAGGCCACCGAGCCGGTCACCGCCCACACCGAGGCGGCCGCCATGACGATCACCGTCACGGAGAGGACGAGCCAGCCCTGAGGGCGGGCGAAACGCACCGGAAGGTCGAGTTCCTCCGGTGATTGGAGCTTGGCGAGGGCCTGCTGGCGGAACTGCACGGAACTTTCCCTCACCTGCAAACGACAACGGACCGGTTCTCCCGAACCGGCTGAATGATGGCATCCGAGAGTCCCGGAACCGGTGTACGGCTCCGGGACTCCACGGCACAGGCTGCGATCAGAGACCGGCGACCAGGCTGGTGACCGGGGCGGTGTTCAGGCCGGTGGCGCCCTCGACGGTGCCAACGACCGTGTCGACCAGGCCGGAAACCGGAGCAATGCCGTCCACGATGCCGGTGACGGTGCCAAGGGCGTTCACGGACAGGCCGCCGGAGACGTTGTCCAGCTCGGCGTCGGAGATCTCGACGGTCTCAACCTGGGGGGTGGAGTTCATGATGGAACTTCCCTTCATATGGATATCTCACAAGGGGGGAGCGGCCCCCTTCTGGGGGACAGACCGAAGGCCGCGAACCGCAGGTGCCGGGCACCCGTTTCCGGGGTCCCTTCGCGGCCCCCGCGGTGCAACGGATCAAAGCACGCGGCCACCGTGGGCTTCCAATCAACCAAGGGCCTCACCAGGGCACTTGAGTCCCACAGGCCCCGTTCCGTGCAGGCGTGCGCACGGCTCGACGGCGAGTTCTTCACATCCGGCACCGCATCGGCGCGCGCCACCCCCTTCCGGTCGCGCGGCCGAATCCGACACTCCGGCCACAAAGGCGTGCCGGGGGGCGCGGGCATGTGCAGAACCTTCGCCCACGGTGACTTGGTTGCGTATTCAATGTGCAGATTCGCTGAAGCCGGGATTCCGATCGTGATTTCAAGCAGACCGTAATTGATCGAATACTGAACGTGTCAGCCCGGTAGGGCGAACGCCATCGGGCGGCCCAGCTTGGTCACCACCGACTCGATCAAGACATCCGCGCCGGTCCCCGCGCGCAGGAACGACGTGGACTGCTGACTGTCGTCATCGGCCCGTGGGCAGTCGCAGGATCGCGCGGTGGTCGCCCAACGCCTCCACGGACAGGGCCAGTTGGAGGACTCAGAGGGCGAAGTCGTCGGCGAGGATCTTGTCGGCTTCGGCGGTGGTCATCGTCATATGGGGGATTGTTCCCGGCGCCGGGACACAGGACGCCGACCGTGGCCGAATCGGCGTAGCCCGTAAGCGGAATTGAACGCCCCGAGCGCCCTCTGCGTACCCATGGCCATCCAGGCGCCCCAACAGTTGCCGCACGGCAGCACAGACCCCGTCCCCGGGAGGTCGAGAAGTTTGAGTCACAAGCGAATTCCGAAGCGCAAGGCCGCGATAGCGGCGGGCAGCGTCGTGGCGCTCGGCGCGGCCGCGATTCTGCTGCCCAACGCCAACGCGTCCCAGGACGGCGCGTCGGACGGCGCCGCGCCCAAGACTCTGAAGGCGGCGGACGCCTCGGATCTCGCCTCGCAGCTCGCCGGGCTGCTCGGCGACGCCTTCGCCGGCTCCTACTACGACGAAGCCGAGCAGCAGCTGGTCGTCAACGTGGTCGGCGACAACAACCAGGTGGTCGTGGAGGCCAAGAAGGCCGGCGCGGAGGTCCGCCAGGTCGACAACAGCATGGCCGAACTGGAGTCCGGCGCGGCGACGCTGAAGTCCGAGGCGACCATCCCGGGCACCGCCTGGGCCGTCGACCCGCGCACCAACAAGATCCAGGTCACCGCCGACTCCACGGTCACCGGCGCCAATTGGGACAGACTGGAGTCGACCGTCCAGGGCCTGGGCGGAGACATGGCGACCATCAAGAAGTCCGCCGGTACCTTCAAGACGTTCGCGTCGGGCGGCGACGCCATCTTCGCCGGCGGCGCGCGCTGCTCCCTCGGCTTCAACGTCACCGCGGGCGACGGCACCCCCGCCTTCCTGACCGCGGGTCACTGCGGGGTCGCGGCCGAGGCGTGGTCGGACTCCGAGGCAGGTGCGCCGATCGCCACCGTCGACCAGGCCGTCTTCCCCGGTGAGGGCGACTTCGCGCTCGTCAAGTACGACGACCCGGCGACCGAGGCCCCGAGCGAGGTCAACCTCGGCGACCAGACCGTCCCGATCGCCCAGGCCGCGGAAGCCGCCGTAGGCCAGGAAGTCTTCCGGATGGGCAGCACCACCGGACTCGCCGACGGCACCGTCACCGGCCTCAACGCCACGGTGAACTACCCGGAGGGCACCGTCACCGGGCTCATCCAGACCGACGTCTGCGCCGAGCCCGGCGACAGCGGCGGCTCGATGTTCACCCAGGACGGCAGCGCCATCGGCCTGACCTCCGGCGGCAGCGGTGACTGCACCGTCGGCGGCGAGACGTTCTTCCAGCCGGTCACCACCGCGCTGGAAGCGGTCGGCGCGACCCTCGGCGACGCGGCGGGCGGCGGCGCGGGCGCCGGCGACGAAGCGGGCGCGGGCGAGGACGCCGGAGCCGGTGAAGGCGCCGGAGCGGGCGAGGAAGCGGGCGCCGGTGAGGAAGCCGGTGCCGGTGAAGAGGCCGGAGCCGGTGAGGAAGCCGGTGCCGGCAACGCCGAAGGCACCGGCAACGGCCTCGGTGAGATCGTCGGCAACGGCGTCGGCGTGAACTGACACACCGATTCCGGCGCACGGATCCGAGCAGATCCGCAGGAACGTGGTCCGGCCCTCCGGCGGGAGGGCCGGACCGCCTGTGCGCGGGGCGCCGCCTGGTGCGCCGAAGCCCCGTCACTCCCGCGCCCGCAACAGCAGCAACGCCACGTCGTCCAGCCGTTCCTCGGTCGCCGCGCTCCCTTCCACGAGCCGGTCCGCCAGCTCGTCCAGGGGCAGGTCCCCGGCCTCGCCGAGCCGCTGCCCGAGATCGGCGAGCGCGTCCTCGATGTCGATGCCGGGGGATTCGATCAGCCCGTCGGTGTAGAGGACGAGCACACAGCCGGGGGCGAGGTCGACCTCCGTCGTCGGATACGTGGCCGACGCGTCGATGCCCAGCAGCGGACCGCCCGCCAGGTCGAGCACCCGGACCCGGCCGTCCGCCCGGCGCAGCAACGGCGGCGGATGCCCCGCCCGTGCCATCACGGCCCGCCCGCGCGCGGGATCGAGCCGCAGATACAGGCAGCTGGCGAACAGATCGGCGCCCAGGTCGATCATCAGCCGGTTGGTGCTGCGCATGACCTCCTCGGGGGCCTGCCCGACGGCCGTGTACGCACGTACGGCGGTACGGAGCTGCCCCATCAGCCCCGCCGCCGTCACGTTGTGCCCCTGCACGTCCCCGATCACCGCGGCGGCCAGCGGCAGGCTGGGCACCAGGTCGTAGAAGTCGCCGCCGATCTCCATGCCCCGGGTCGCGGGCAGATAGCGCGCGGCGGCGTCGATGCCGGGCAGCCGCGGCAGCGAGTGCGGCAGCAGCGCCGCCTGCAGTCCGTGGGCGAGCTGATGCTTGGCGTCGTAGAGCAGGGCCCGTTCCAGCGCCTGCGCGATCAGCCCGCCCAGGCTGTTGAGCACCGCCCGCTCGTCGGCGGGGAAGGGGTGCGGCTCGGCATAGGCGAGCACACAGGTGCCCACCGGCCGGCTGGAGGCGATCAGCGGCAGATACGCCCAGGCCGCAAAGCCGTCCGGGGTCGCGTGCTTCAGCGGGTACAGGCGCTCCAGCTGCTCCCGGGACTCGAAGAACGCGGGCACCCCGCTGGTCAGGGCGTGTGTGCCCGGCGTCCGCTCGGTCATCGGCATCCCGTCGAACCGCTCCACGACGTGCGGGTCCGGGTAGCCGCGATGCCCCAGCACATGCAGCCGGCCGCCGCGCGAGCCGAGGACCACCAGGGCCTGGCTGCCCACGGCCGGCGCGATCTCGTCGGCGACCAGTTGCACCACGTCCTGCACACTGACCGCCTCGGTGAGCGCGCCGGCCAGGCTCAGCACCTGGGAGATGGTGACCAGCCGGGACGGGGCACCGCCCGGCTGCGGCCCGGCCCTGCTCATCTCGGCCACGGCCCGCGCCCGGCTGATGCGCACGCTCAGCCCGGTCGTACTCGGATACAGCCGGAACGACAGCCAGTCGCCCGGCGGGCGCAGCGCCACGAACGACGTGGACTGCTGGCTGAGCAGCGCCGCCCGGTAGCGGTCCTCGTACACCGGGTCGTTCAGCCAGGGCACCGCCGCCCACAGCTGGGTGCCCAGCAGCCCGCTCACCGGCTTGCCGATGAGCTCGGCGGCTGCCGCGTTGGCGAAGCAGATCCGGCCGTGCAGATCGAGCGAGCACAGGCCGTACGGCAGCCGCGCCACCATCCGCGCGGCCTCGACCGTGCCGAGCGTGCCGGCCGTCCCGCCGAGCAGCGGCGCCGCCAGCAGATCCGGCTCGGGATGGGGCGGGCGGCTGTCCTGCACGGCACGCTCCAGCCGTACCGCGAGCCGGTCGCAGGCGGCCGTCAGGTGGTCACGCTCCCGGTCGGACAGCTCCGGCGCGTGCGCCCCGGGCCAGGTCACGAACACGGCCCCGTACTTGGTGGTCGGCGTCGCCACCGGCAGCGCCGCCATCGCGAACGGATAGGGGAGCACCACGGCGATGCGCGGATAGCGGCGTGCCATGTCCTCCTCGCCGCCGATCCAGACCAGCCGCCGCTCCCGCAGCGCGTCCGACACCGGGATGGGGGCGCTCAGGCCGACCCGCTCCCACGGGGCGGCGAACGCCCGGGGCAGCCCCGCCATGACCGCCATCTCCAGCACCGGCTCGTCGGCGGCCAGCAGATACACCGCGCCGGAGTGCGCGTGCACCTCGTCCATCATCGAGGCCAGCGCGAGCGACAGCAGCGGTCGGCCGACCCGCGTCCTGGCGGCCGCCGGCGCCTGTGTGGGCGGCCGCTGCTCCTCGGACACGCCGACCACCTCCTCGCACGGCCGCGCGGACGGGTTCCAGGGATCAAATCTCTCTCCTGCCGGGCTGTCGCGCACGGCGAGCACGCCAACGAGCCGGGCGCGGCACGGGTAAGTGAAGGCGCGTAGCCGCCGAACGGTCACAGGGGCTGCGCACGCGCCCCATACGCGCTGTAATTGCGGACGTGGTCACTGAGGGCGATGCGGCACGCGGAACGCGAACCCTGCGTGCCGAAACCGCCCTCAAGACGCTGACGGCCGATGCCGAGTCCCCCGACCGGCTGCGCCGGATCCTCGAACAGGTCCTCGTCTTCGCGCGGGCCTCGTTCGCCGCCGTGTACACCCCGAGTGGGGACGGCGAGACGCTGTGCCTGGTCGAGTCGGCAGGCGTGCCCAGGACGCTGTACGGACTGCGCGACAGCTATCCGGTGTCCGGACGGTCCCCGCTGGCCGACGCCCACCGCTCGGGGCAGGCGGTGTGGCTCGGCCCGCAGGAACTGGCCGAGGGAGCCGAGTCACGGCGCGTGCCCTCCCGGGAGTTCTTCCTGGCCGCCCTCCCCGTGCACGGCGCCGGCGGTGGCACGCTCGTCGCCCTGAGTGACAACCCCGACGGCTACGACACCGACGACCGTGCCTGCCTCGAACTGATCGCCGACGCCGTCGTCTCGCCCGTGCCGACGGCGTCCGCCGAAGGCGGCGAACTGCCCTCGGGCGAGTTCAGCCTCGCCATGGACAGCGGCCGCGTCGAGGTCGGCGACGACATCCTGGAGCTGTTCGGCCTGGACCCGGCGGACTTCGACGGCCGGGTCGAGACCCTGCTGGGCCTGACCGTCCCCGAGGACCTGCCCTCCCTGATGTCCGTCGTCGAGGCCGACCACATGTCCATCGGCGAGCGTGAGCTGGAGTTCCGGGTCCTGCAGCCCGCCGGCCCGCCGAAGTGGCTGCGGCTGCGCGGCCGGCTGGTACCCGGCGGCGAGGGCCGCCCGGCCCGGCTCGTCGGCACCGTCGCCGACGCGTCCAAGCTGCGCTCCGACGTCACCGACGTGGCCCGCGTCCAGCGGCTGGCCGCCGCGCTGGCCATCGCCGGGACCGTACGCGACGTCGGCAAGGCCGTCGTATCGGCGCTGCGCGGCCCCCTGCGGGCCGACCGGATCGCGCTCGCCGAGCTGGAGGCGGACCGGCTCGTCGTCACCGTCCTCGACCCGCCCGAACCGGAGTCCTGGCCCGAGCTGTGGCGCACCGAATGGCGCACCGAGTGGCCGGACGCGCCCGTGCGGGCGATGCCCACCCTCGCCGCCGCCCTGCGCGAGGGCCGCGCCCAGATCTGGCCCGCCGGCACCGCCCTGGAGCCCGCGCTCGCCGAGGTCGGCCCGGGCGGCCTGGCCGTGCTGCCGTTGCCCGGGGCGGGCCGCATGGCCGGCGCCTGTCTGATCGGCTGGGACCTCCCGCACGACTTCGGGCCCGACGAACGGGCCCTGCTCACCGCCTCCGCCGGCCTCGCCGGGCAGGCCCTGATGCGGGCCCGCGCCTTCGACGCCGAGCACGAACTCGTCGGCATGCTTCAGCGCCAGCTGCTGCCGCGCCGCCTGCCGCGGCTGCCGGGCGCGGAAGCCGTCGCCCGCTACCTGCCCAGCACGGCGGGACTGGAACTCGGCGGCGACTGGTACGACGTGATCCCGCTGCCCGACAACCATGTAGCCCTCGTCATCGGCGACGTCCAGGGCCACAGCGCCGCCGCCGCCACCCTCATGGGCCAGATGCGCACGGCACTGCGCGCCTACGCCGCCGAAGGCCACCCGCCCGACGTCGTGGTCTCCCACTCCAACCGGCTCCTGATGGAGCTGGAGACGGACCTCTTCGCCACCTGCTGCTACGTCGACATCGACCTGGAGGAGGGCTCCGCCTGGTGCGTCCGCGCCGGCCATCTGCCGCCGGTGCTGCGCCACCCGGACGGCAGCACGGAGATCGCCGAGGCGGAGGGCGGCCCGCCGCTCGGCGTGGTGACGCAGACCGAGTTCCCGATGAGCCCGCTGCGCCTGCAGCCGGGCACGCTGGTCGCCCTGACCACGGACGGTCTGGTCGAGTCCACCGAGGCCGACATCGACGAGGGCATGGACCGGTTCGCCCGCGAGCTGTCCCTCTCCGACCCCGCCCACCTCGGCCTCGTCGCAGACGGCCTCCTCGGCAACGCCCGCCGCAGCGACGACGTGGCCCTGCTCCTGCTGCGCTACGACGGCATGGCCGTGCGCCCGCTGCGCGAGAGCTGGACGGTGTGGCGCGTCCCCGAGGCCGTCCGGCACGCGCGCCGCTTCACCCGGCGCACCCTGCGCGCCTGGGGCGTGACCGAGGAACAGGACGCCGTCCTGCTCGTGGTCTCCGAGCTGGTCACCAACGCCCTGGTGCACACCGACGGCCGGGTCCGCCTCGACCTCACCCTCGTCAACCACCGGATGCGCGTCACGGTCACCGACGCCTCGCCCCGCAGCCCGATCAAGCCGACCAGCATCGGCTGGGAGGCCACCGGCGGTCGTGGCATCCTCCTCGTCGAGGCCATGTCGGTGTCCTGGGGGACCGTCCCGGTCAGCGGCGGCAAGCAGGTCTGGAGCGAGATCGCCCTCGTACGGATCAAATAAAGGGTTAACGTTCCCTTTCCGCTGAACGAGGCTATGGTGAACCAGATGAAGGCTCTCGTGCTGTCCGGGGGCGCCGGTACGCGATTGAGGCCGATCACTCACACATCGGCCAAACAACTCGTCCCGGTCGCCAACAAGGCTGTGTTGTTCTACGGGTTGGAGTCCATCGCCGCCGCAGGCATAACCGAAGTCGGCATGATCGTCGGCGACACCGCGGCCGAGATCCAGGACGCCGTCGGCGACGGATCGAAGTTCGGCCTGCAGGTCACCTACATCCCGCAGGAGCGGCCGCTGGGGCTGGCCCACGCGGTGCTGATCGCCCGTGACTATCTCGGCGACGACGACTTCGTGATGTACCTCGGCGACAACTTCATCGTCGGCGGCATCACCGACCTCGTCGACGGCTTCCGCAGAAACCGCCCCGACGCCCAGATCCTGCTCACCCGCGTCCCCGACCCGCGCGCCTTCGGCGTCGCCGAACTCGACGCGACCGGGCAGGTGATCGGCCTGGAGGAGAAGCCGGAACACCCCAAGAGCGACCTCGCCCTCGTCGGCGTCTACCTGTTCACCCCGGTGATCCACGAGGCCGTGCGCGCCATCGAGCCGTCCTGGCGCGGCGAGTTGGAGATCACCCACGCCATCCAGCACCTCATCGACGCCCACGCCGACGTCCGCTCCACGGTCATCCACGGCTACTGGAAGGACACCGGGAACGTCGTCGACATGCTTGAGGTGAACCGGACAGTCCTGGAAGGCCTCGAACGCCGCATCGACGGCGAGGTGGACGAGCGGTCCGAGACCATCGGGCGGGTCGTGGTCGAGGAAGGCGCGCGCGTCACCGACTCACGCATCGTCGGCCCCTGCGTCATCGGCGCCGGAACCGTCGTCAGCGACTCCTACATCGGCCCGTTCACCTCCGTCGCGGAGAACTGCCGTATCACCGACAGCGAGTTGGAGTTCTCCATCGTCCTGCGGGACTCCTCGATCGCCGGAGTGGGCCGCATCGAGAGCTCCCTCATCGGGCGGCACGTCCAGGTGACCCCGGCGCCGAACGTGCCCAGTGCCCATCGACTCGTCCTCGGAGACCACAGCAAGGTGCAGATCCACACATGAACCTCCTCGTCACCGGCGCCGCCGGGTTCATCGGCTCGACGTACGTCCGTACGCTGCTCGCCGCCGACGGCCCCGACATCACGGTGCTCGACAAACTGACCTACGCCGGCACGCTCGACAACCTCGAACTCGACCATCCCCGGCTGGAGTTCGTGCAGGGCGACATCTGCGACGCCGAACTCGTGGACAAGTTGATGTCCCGGGCCGACCAGGTGGTGCACTTCGCGGCGGAGTCCCACGTGGACCGCTCGATCACCGGCGCCACCGATTTCGTACGCACCAACGTCCTGGGCACCCAGACCCTGCTGGACGCGGCCCTGCGGCACGGCGTCGGCCCGTTCGTGCACGTCTCCACCGACGAGGTCTACGGGTCCATCGACACCGGATCCTGGCCGGAGGACCACCCGCTGAGCCCCAACTCGCCCTACTCCGCCTCCAAGGCCTCCTCCGACCTGCTCGCCCTCGCCTACCACCGCACCCACGGCCTGGACGTCCGCGTCACCCGCTGCTCCAACAACTACGGCCCGCACCAGTTCCCCGAGAAGGTCATCCCGCTGTTCGTCACCAACCTCCTCGACGGCAAGAAGGTCCCGCTGTACGGCGAGGGCCTCAACGTCCGCGACTGGCTGCACGTCGACGACCACTGCCAGGGCGTCGAACTCGTCCGTACCCAGGGCCGCCCCGGCGAGGTCTACAACATCGGCGGCGGCACCGAGTTGAGCAACAAGGAGCTGACCGGGCTGCTCCTGGACGCCTGCGGCGCGGGCTGGGACCGGGTGGAGCATGTCGAGGACCGCAAGGGCCACGACCTGCGCTACTCGGTGGACTGGAGCAAGGCCCGCACCGAGCTCGGTTACCAGCCCCGCCACGACTTCACCACCGGCCTCGCCGACACCGTCGCCTGGTACCGGGAGAACCGGGCCTGGTGGGAGCCGCTCAAGCAGCGCGTCGGACGGGAGAGCGCATGAACTGGCTGGTCACCGGAGCGGGCGGCATGCTCGGCCGCGACCTGGTCGCGGAACTCCGCGGCCGGGGCGCACCCGTGGTCGCCCTGGACCACGCCGCCCTCGACATCACCCGGCCCGACGCCGTTTCGGCCGCCTTCGCCGAGCATCGCCCGGACGTCGTCGTCAACTGCGCGGCGTACACGGCCGTCGACGACGCGGAGAGCGACGAGGAGCGGGCCCTGCGGATCAACGGCGACGGACCGCGACTGCTGGCCCGCGCCTGCGCGTCCGCCGGCGCCCGCCTCGTGCACGTCTCCACCGACTACGTCTTCGCCGGCGACGACCGCTCCGCCCCCTACCCGGAGGACCACCCCCCGGCCCCGCGCACCGCGTACGGCCGCACGAAGCTCGCCGGCGAGCTCGCCGTACTCGAGGAACTCCCGGCCGCGGGCGCCGTCGTGCGCACCGCCTGGCTCTACGGCGTCCACGGCCGCAGTTTCGTCCGTACGATGATCGAGCTCGAGGGACGCCGGGACACCCTGGACGTCGTCGACGACCAGCGCGGACAGCCCACGTGGAGCGCCGACGTCGCCACGCGCATCGCCGACCTCGGCCCCGGCGCGAACGGCGTGTTCCACGCCACGAGTTCCGGCGAGGCCACCTGGTACGAACTGGCCCGGGAAGTCTTCCGACTCCTCGGCGCCGACCCGGACCGGGTGCGCCCCACCGGCAGCGAGGCCTTTCCCCGGCCCGCACCCCGCCCCGCCTACAGCGCCCTCGCGCACGGCCGGTGGCAGCAGATCGGCCTGCCGGCTCCGCGCGACTGGCGGGACGCCCTGAATGAAGCAATGCCCCATATCCGCAAGGAGATTACGTCGTGAAACGTCATGAGTTCCTGCGGGAACTCCACAAGGTCAGCGCGAACCGCAACTACCTGGAGATCGGTGTCAACGACGGCCGCAGCCTGACACTGTCGCGTGTGCCCAGCATCGCGATCGATCCCGCGTTCAAGGTGGTCACGGAGATCCGCTGCGACGTCCATCTGGCGAAGGCGACGAGTGACGACTTCTTCGCCCGCCAGAACCCGCTGGGGCATCTGAAGGGCGGCCGGCACCCGCTGCGCAATCTCGCCCGCAACCGCAGCCCGTTCGGCCACTGGCAGCGCACCACCCTCGACCTGTCGTTCATCGACGGCATGCACCTCTTCGAGTACACGCTGCGCGACTTCATCAACGTCGAGAAGCACTCCGACTGGGCGAGCGTCATCGTCTTCGACGACATGCTGCCGCGCAATGTCGACGAGGCGGCGCGGGACCGGCACACCGGCGCCTGGACCGGCGACGTCTACAAGATGGTCGAGGTGCTGAACCGCTTCCGCCCCGACCTGGTGACGGTCCTCGTCGACACCCAGCCGACCGGCCAGCTCGTCGTCTTCGGCGCCGATCCCGACAACACCGTCCTGACGGACAAGTACGACGAGATCGTCGCCGAGTACGTCGTCCCCGACCCGCAGAAGGTGCCGGAGACGGTCCTGGAACGGACCTCAGCGGTGAAGCCCGAGACGCTGGTCGGGGCCGGGTTCTGGGCGCCGCTCGTGCGGGCCCGCAACCGCGGAACCAAGCGGTCCCGCGGCTGGGAGCCGTTGCGCCGCAGCGTGGAGCAGCTCAGCGTCAGTCGCTGAGCCCGCGCAGCCGCCGGTAGTAGGCGGAGCAGTCCTTGTACGACGGCAGCAGCCCGGACCGCTCCGCCTCGGCCAGCGAGGGCGCGGCCGCGTCCTTCTCCGACAGCACCGGCGGGATGTCCCGCGGCCACTCGATCCCCAGGTCCGGATCCAGCGGATCCACCCCGTGCTCGCGCCCGGGCGCGTACCCGGTCGAGCACAGGTAGACCACCGTCGCGTCGTCGGTGAGCGCCATGAAGGCGTGCCCGAGCCCCTCCGCGAGGAACACGGCGTGCCGGGTGTCGTCGTCGAGCCGTACCGCTTCCCACTGCCCGAAGGTCGGTGACCCCACGCGGATGTCGGCCACCACGTCGAGCACGGCCCCGCGCACACAGGTGAGGTACTTGGCCTGGCCGGGCGGCACGTCGGCGAAGTGCAGGCCCCGCAGCACGCCCCGGCGGGAGACCGAGCAGTTGGCCTGGGCGAGCGTCAGGTCGTATCCGGTGGCCTCGCGGAACTCATCGCCGCGGTACCACTCGTGGAAGCTGCCCCGCTCGTCCGGGAACACCTTGGGTTCCAGCACCCAGGCACCTTCGATCCCCAGTGGTCGCATCCGTTCACGCCCTCCGATTCCTGATGCGGGCCGCCGCCTTTCGTACGACCCTGCCCACGGCGCGTCGCAGCCGTCGCAGCACGCCGGGAGACTGCTTCTGCTTCCGCTTCCGCACCACGCGCACCCCACCGACACCGGCCGTGACGGTGAACGGCAGCGCGAGGAATCGCGGTGCGGCGGTACGCGGACTGACGGCGACCTTCCAGGTCGCGCCCTTCAGACGGTCGGCGGGCAGAACGGCCTCCAGCCGCGCCCCGGATCCGTCCGCGTACAGGGTGCCCGGCACGTCCACCTTCGCGTCACCGGAGCTGACACGCAGCAGGACCTCGGTGTCACCGGCGACGTACAGCGGCAGCGCGGCGCGGAGCCGGCCGCCGGAGACCGAGACGGCATCCGGCAACAGCCCGCCGAGGCCGAGCCGGGTGCTCGCGCGGTCGATGTCCAGGGAGAGGTTGGCGTGCGGTTCGGTCCAGTACGGCAGCACCACACGGCCGCTCACCACACCGGCGTGCGGGGCCCGGCGGGCATCCCGAGGGGCCGGACCCAACCGGCACTCCTTGGTCCAGCCGCCCAGCCGGACCCGGACATACGCGTCCCACACACCGTCGCCCGCCACGGCCGTGGGATCCACGGTGGCCCCGGCGCGCAGCACCAGCCGCACACCGTCCCCGTCCTCGATCCGCTCGCGGGTGAACTCCACCGGCTGGAAGTACTGGGCGGCGCTGGAGCGCTCGCGCAGCAGCAGATCGACCCGGGCCTCGCCGAACCGGGCGGCGGTGTCCGCGGTGACCCAGGCGACGGCGTCGGACACGTCCAGCGGTGTACGGACCCCGTCGGCGGGAAACACCAAGGGTTTGCCGCGCGACACGTACTCGGCGGTGAAGTCGATCCGCAGCGTGCCGTCCTGCCAGGTGAGGCTCTCCGGCGCGGCCTTCGGTACGACGGAGGCCTCCCATTCGGCGAAGTCCTCGACATCGGCATACCGGTCGGCGGCGATCAGTGCGGCGACGACCTGCTGGGTCGGCTGCAGCCCGGCCGCGACACCCGGGCCGAAGCGCTCGACGACGACGCCGCGCATCGCGTCGAACAGCTCCTTGCGGTAGTCGGCCGGCATCGCCAGCAGCCGGCGGCCACGCATCCGCTCGACGATCTCCACCCGCAGCCACCGCCGGTGCAGCCGGTCCCGCAGCGGCCCCGGCTCGGTGTAGCGGTCGACGACGTCGAGGGCCTCGCAGAGGTTCTTGAAGTATCCGACGGGGTCGAAGCGCTGGAAGCCCGCGTTCGAGGCGTCGTCCCGCTTGACGTGGTAGTAGCAGACGTAGTCGCTGAGCACCGAGACGTTGTCCGCGCGCAGATACGCCTCGGCGATGAAGACGTGGTCCTCCAGCCGCCGCCGCCCCTCGGGGAAGCGCAGGCCGATCCGGTCGAGGAAGTCCCGGCGGATCATCTTGTGCGGGGTGAGGCTGTCGATCAGCGGGGCGTTCTCGACGGTGGCGTGCGGGTGGTTGCGACGGAACAACTCCACCGGAACGCCGCGGCCCTTGCCGGCCATCTTTCCCACGACGACGTCGGCGCCGTTGGCCACGCCGTAGTCGTACATCCGCTCCAGGGCCTCGTCGCCCAGGTAGTCGTCGTTGTCGACGAACATCACGAACTCGCCCTTGGCGGCGGCGATGCCGACGTTGCGGGGCTTGCCCGACCAGCCGGAGTTCTCCTGGTGGATGACCTGGACGAGACCGGGGCGGTCGGCGGCGAGCGCGTCGAGGCGGGCCGGGGTCTCGTCGGTGGAGCCGTCGTCGACGAAGATCACTTCGAACTCGTCGGGCGGCAGGGACTGCCGCAGCAGCGAGGAGATGCAATCCTCGACATATGGCCCGGGGTTGTACACCGGGACGACGACGCTGACCTTGACCGGCATCCGGCTGAAGCCCCCTTAGTTCGCTTCCCGTTTCCACTGTGGCACGGTGGGCGTTGCCCGATGCTAACCCGTTTGCCCGGGCCGGCATGCGCAGGGTCCACCGCGTGGCGCCGATCACCGCGGCCTAGGCTGACGACGTGCGCCTGCTCCTGATGTCCGACACCCATCTCCCCAAGCGCGCCAAGGCGCTGCCGGGGCAGCTGCTTGCCGAACTCCCGCACGCCGACGTGGTGTTCCACGCGGGCGACTGGGTCGACACGGCCACGCTCGACCTGCTGGAGGCCCACTGTCGCAGACTGATCGGCGTGTACGGCAACAATGACGGTCCCGACCTGCGGGCCCGGCTCCCCGAGGTGGCGTACGCCGAACTCGCCGGCCTGCGGTTCGGTGTCGTCCACGAGACGGGCGCCGCCCAGGGCAGGGAGGCCCGCTGTGCCGCGCGCTTCCCCGACCTGGACGTGCTGGTCTTCGGTCACAGCCACATCCCGTGGGACACCACGGCCCCGAACGGGTTGCGACTGCTCAATCCCGGTTCGCCGACCGACCGGCGCCGTCAGCCGCACCGCACGTACATGACGGCGACGGTGGCCGACGCGCGCCTCACGGACGTGGAACTGCGCCGGTTGCCGTCAGCTCGCTGAACCAGCGGACCACGTCGGCGGTGGCCGCCTGCTGGGAGCCCAGGTGCCGGGAGCCGCCGTAGTCGGGTGTGCCCAGGTTGATCAGCGGAGCGTCGAGAGCGGCTCGGCAGTACTCGCTGTTGGCGTTGACGGCCTGCTCGTCGTTCTCTGCCGCGTACAGCCGTATCGGCACCCGCGGCGTCCAGTCGGTGCACACGCCGTCGGCCACGCGCAGAGCGGCGGCCAGCGGGCCGGTCGGGTGCGCGAGCAGTGTGCGAGCGCGGGGCGTCAGCAGCTTGTCGAGGGTGCCCGGGGTGCCCGCCACGACCTCCTGACCGGTGTGGGTGCCGTCCAGCAGCCGCTCGATCCGCCGGTCGTAGGGGGCGCGGAACATCTCGCTCGGCGAGTCGTAGAGATGGTGCAGCCGGTTGAAGGCGACCAGGGTGAGCGCGGCGTAGATCACGCCGGCCTTCGGGTCGGTCTCGCCGTTCAGCAGCGCGGGCAGTTCCACGTCCCGGAACGCGTACGCACCGCTGACCGGTGCCACCGCACCGAGCCGGAACCGTGGATCGGCGCCCTCCTGCAAGGTCCGGGCCAGCCCCAGTGCCGCCGAGGCGCCCTGCGAGAAGCCCGTGACCAGCACCTCGTCCCGCAGCTGGCGACCGGCCGTCGGTACGAAATCGCGAGCCGCGCGCAGCATGTCCAGGGAGGCTGTGGTCTCCGAGGGGACGTCCATCCAGGGGTGCGGTCCGGGGCCGAGGCCCAGCCCGAGGTAGTCGGGTGCCACCGCGGTGAATCCGGCCGAGGCGTACGTCAGCGCCGGGGCCTGATCCCACACGTCCTGGGAGACGGAGGGCGCGTCGCCTTTGAACAGCTCGGTGCCATGGGTGAACGACACCGTCCGCAGGTGACGCTCGCCGTTGCGGGGGAGGGCGAGCAGACCGCTGGCGATCGTGGGGCGGCCGTGCGGGTCCACGGTCCGGTACACCAGCCGGTAGGTGTCCACGCCGAAGCGGACCGCGTCGGTGTCCCAGGCCCCCGCCTCGTCCCCGGCCAGCTCGGCCCGCACGGCCCGCGCCGACAGCGTCCGCAGATGCTCGGCCGAGACCACATGTCCGCGCTCGGCCGGCCCGGTCCGGTCTGCGGCAGCGGTCTTCGCCGGTGGTGTCGCGACCGCGGTGGCCGTCCACGACCCCGCCATCGCCACCGCGACGACCGTCCCGGCGACCAACGCCGTCCGAGCCCGGCGACGCCGCCTCTCTCGCCTCAACCTCAGTCGCAATACGTCCTGTTGTGCATGAATTGGCTTCATACCTCGACGGTAGAAACGCACCTCTCTCCGGGCCATCCGGCCAACCCGCCGGCCGGGCAGGGGACTACCCCCCTGTTCAGCCGCGGCGCCCCAAGATCCGCCGCACTCCTACGACCACCAGCACCACCGCGGCCACCGCCCCGACGATCCCGGCCGCCCGCTTGGCGACCGGCACCCCGATCAGGCGGAACACGTCCAGCGGCTGGTCCGGGTACTCCTCGGCCTCCTCGGCGCCCACCGTCTCGCCCAGCCGCTCGGAGAGGCACGCGGCGAACTGCCCGACCAGCCGGTCGCCGACCTCCGCCAGCACCCCGCGCCCGAACTGCGCCGGACGTCCGGTCACCGTCAGATCGGTCCGTACGGACACGGCCGTGCCGCCGTCGCGTTCGCTCAGCGTGCCGGTCACCGTGGCCCGTGCGGTGCCCTGGCCGCGGGTCTCCCGGCCGCTGGCGATCAGGACCATGCGGTGTGCCGACTCGTCCTGCTCCTCGAAGACGGCCGTGCCCTTGTAGGTCACGGTGATCGGGCCGACCTTGACCTTCACCGAACCGGTCACGGTCTTGCCGTCGTACTCCTCGACGCTCGCGCCCGGCATGCAGGGTGCGACCCGCTCGATGTCGAGGAGCGTCCGCCAGGCGTCGTCGACCGGGACGGGCACGGTGAACTCGTGGTGCAGCTCCATGACTTCCTCCTTCACGCTCCCTGCGGATGGATGGCTCCGGCCGTCGCCGTCAGCGGGGCCCCGGTCCCGCCCCAGCGGAGCGCGACGATCTCGGCGGCGACGGACACGGCGACCTCCTCGGGCGTACGGGCGCCCAGGTCGAGCCCGACCGGGGAGCGCAGCCGAGACAGCTCGCGTTGGGTGAGGCCGGCCTCGGTGAGCCGTTTCGTCCGGTCGTCGTGGGTACGGCGGCTGCCCATCGCCCCGATGTACGCGGCCGGTCGGCGTAGCGCTTCCTCCAGCAGCGGCACGTCGAACTTCGGGTCGTGGGTGAGGACGCAGATCACCGTGCGCTCGTCGGTGTCGGTGGAGCGCAGATAGCGGTGCGGCCAGTCAACGACGACCTCCACGCCCGCCGGGAACCGCTTCGGCGTGGCGAAGACCGGGCGGGCGTCGCAAACGGTGACCCGGTAGCCGAGAAAATCACCGATGCGGGCGACCGCTGCCGCGTAGTCGATGGCGCCGAAGACCAGCATGCGCGGCGGAGGGGCGAAGGAGTGCAGGAAGACGGTGACGACGTCCTCGCGGCGTTCTCCGTGCGGGCCGTAGTGGCGCAACCCCGTGGCGCCGAGGGCGAGTTCGCCGCGTGCGTCGGCGGTGACGGCCACGTCCAGGCCCTCCGTGCCGAGCGTGCCGGACACGGTGTCCGGCCATACGGCGAGGGTGGCTCCGCGTGGCGCGGGACCGTCGGTCACCGTGGCGACGGTCACGGGGCGGTGTGCGGCGACCGACTCGGCGACCGCGCCGAAGGAGGGGTCCAGGGCGGCCGTCACGGGACGTACGAGCAGGGTGATCTCGCCGCCGCAGGTGAGGCCGACCGCGAACGCGTCCTCGTCGCTGTACCCGAAGGTCTCCAGGCGCGCCTCGCCGCTCGCCACCACTTCCTGGGCGAGTTCGAAGACGGCTCCCTCGACGCACCCACCGGACACACTGCCGACGACCTCGTCGTCCGGTCCCACGGCCATCGCCGCACCGGGATCGCGCGGTGCGCTGCGGCTGGTCGCGACGACCGTGGCGAGTCCGAACGGGACCCGTGCCGTGTACCAGCCGTGCAGCACCGGGAGGATGTCACGCATCGTCGGCTCCTTTCACCACCGCCGCAAGCCGCTCCAGCGCGGCCACGCTGTGCCCCTCGACGAACGCGTCCACGCTCGGCAGCGCCGCCGCCATCCCGCCGGCCACGGGTGCGTAACCGGGGCGCGCCTTACGGGGGTTGGCCCAGATCACCCGGTGGGCCAGCCGGTGCAGACGGCGCATCTGGTCAGCCAGCAGTTCGGGGTCGCCGCGTTCCCAGCCGTCGGAGAGCAGGACCACCACCGCGCCGCGCGCCAGCCCGCGCTGTCCCCAGCGGTTCAGGAACTCCCGCAGCAGTTCGCCCAGTCGGGTGCCGCCGCGCCAGTCGGGCACCGCAGCCGCGAGCGCGGCCATCGCCAAGTCCGGGTCGCGGTGCGACAGTTCGCGGGTGACCCGGGTCAGCCGGGTGCCGATGGTGAAGACTTCGGTGTGTGTTCCGCGGGCTGCCGCGTGCGCGAAGCGGAGCAGCGCGTCGGCGTACGGCGCCATGGAACCGCTGACGTCCACCAGCAGCACGACCCGCCGAGGCCGCTCTGCCCGGGCGTGGCGGAGCAACCGCGCGGGCTCACCGCCGCGGCGCAGCAACTCCCGTACCGTCCGGTGCGGATCGACCTGCCCGCGCCGCGCCGGACGCCGCCGCGCACTGCGCCGGGCCTCGCCGCACAGCGCGAACGCGGCCAGCAGCCGGCGCACCTGCTCGCGTTCGGCGGCGTCCAGCTCGGCGACGTCGCGGTGCCGGAGGACCTCGGCGGGGCTGGCCAGGGCGGCGGCGGGCGGTCCCTGCCGATCTCCTTCGTGGTGGCCTCCGGCGTGCGCGTCCCGTACGACCAGTCGCAGCCGGGGCTGCGGAGTGGCCCGTACCGCTTCCGCGGCGGGCGAGCCGGAGCCGAAGTACGCGGCGAACACCCGCTCGTACCGCTCCAAGTCGTCCCGGCCCCCGCACAGCGTCAGCCGTCCCGCCCAGTACACGTCCGCCCGTGCCTCCGGCCGCAGCATGTCCACCGCACTGAGGAACGCGTGCAGCCGTTCCGTGCTCGCGTCGACGCCGGCCGCGCGCAGCGCACGGGCGAAACCGAGGAGGGCGGCGTCCGCGGCGAGCACGCTCCTCACGCCCCTCGGACGGCGAGCACCGCCGACAGATCCAGCCCGCGCGCCCGCTCGGCGTCCTCCCGGTACTTCAGCACCGAACCCAGCGTCGCCACCGCCAGCTCCGCGTCCACCTCGGTCGCGCCGAGCGCGTCGAGGGCCTGCGCCCAGTCGATCGTCTCGGCGACGCCCGGCGGCTTGAGCAGGTCCTCGCCGCGCAGCGCCTGCACCAGAGCCGTCACCTGCTCGGCCAGGCGTGCCGACACACCGGGCAACCGCC